>DATAGL010000144.1:0-3731 GCA_036263755.1 Chitinophagaceae bacterium
CGGTCTTTACATATCCATAACACCAGGGTACCGAATTTGGCTTTAGTTTTGCGGCATCGATTGTACCCTTTACGTATATCCATTGCTTGCTATGGCAAAAAAAGATCGAGTGAAAGCAGGCAGCCCCTCCTCCTGATATACGTGTACAAGGCCGGATGCCGGCTTTCGCTCCCCACTTAACACACATAACATGAGTACGCATTCCTATTCAACCCGCGAACGGGCGCCTCATCCTGTCCCGCTTTACCGGACCCTTGCAGAAATCAATGCCGGGGTACGCATCCACCACGTCCTGACCCGCCGCACCCGCAACGGGGGCTTTATTGCCCGGCCGGCCGGTGCCCCCGGAGCACACCAGCAACCGCTTGCAGATCGCACTTCCGCTTACCGGCAGGGGGCCACGGCCTGATACCCGGCGGCAGCTGTGTTTGGCCGTTTCTGAATCCGGCCTTATATTTGTGTACTGAATACACAATAGATAACCGGAGCTTTCCGCTCCCCCTTTCCTGCTGTTATATGAATACCGACCGGCCGTTGCCGCAATGGCACGGGTCCATTTGAACACCTAAAACAGCAATCATGGCTTCATTCGCCCTTACCCTAGAACCCACCCGCAAAGTATACCGGATCGCCGTAGGCTTCCTGTTCTTCCTCCAGGGCGTAACGTTTGCCTCCTGGGCATCGCGGATCCCCAGCATCCAGCAACAGCTGCAGCTCTCGGAAACCGCGCTCGGACTGGCCTTGCTGGCCCTGCCGGCCGGCTCGCTCCTGTCGCTGCCGTTCACCGGCTGGCTGATCCAGCGCTTCGGCAGCCGGCGTGTTGCCTTGCACGCGCTTATCTTTTACGCCCTGTTCCTGCTGTGCATCGGGTTTGCTTCCAGCCTTCCCCACCTGATCACGGCCCTGGTATTGTTCGGCATGGCGGGCAACGTTTCCAATATAGCCATCAATACACAGGCGGTGGGCGTGGAAGCCCGCTACGGACGCAGCATCATGGCTTCCTTTCACGGCCTCTGGAGCCTGGCTGGCTTTGCCGCGGCCGGACTCGGCACCCTGATGATCGGGGAACAAATTCCCCCGCACCGCCATTTCCTGGGCGTCACGCTGTTCCTGTTTACCGGCGCCCTCCTCACCTACCGGTACCTCATCCGCGAAGAAGAAACAACGGAAGGCTCCTCCTTCCTCGTGCGGCCCGATAAAAGCCTGCTGGTGCTGGGTGTTATTGCGTTTTGCTGCATGATCTGCGAAGGCGCGATGTTTGACTGGAGCGGTATCTATTTCCAGAAAGTGGTACAGGCCGAACCCCAATGGGTAGGCGCAGGCTATGCCGCCTTTATGTGCACCATGGCCGGCGGCCGCTTTATTGCCGACCGGATGGCGCACCGGTTCGGCATCCGCCGCACGATTCTGTTCAGCGGCGCCCTCATCGCCACCGGGCTGGCTACTGCCGTGCTGTTCCCTACGCTGGGCAGTGCCCTGGCCGGCTTCCTCCTCGTTGGATTCGGCGTTTCTTCCGTTGTTCCGTTGGTGTACAGCGAGGCCGGTAAAAGTGAGCACCTCTCCCCCAGCCACGCCCTTTCTGCGGTTTCCAGCATCGGCTTTCTCGGCTTCCTTGCCGGCCCCCCGCTTATCGGACTACTGGCCGGCGCCTTCAGCCTGCAGGTTTCTTTTTCCGTCATTGCCCTGATGGGCGTGATGGTTGGAGTGATTGCCGCGAGAGGACTGCAGCGGAATAGGAGTTAGGAGTTGGGAATTGGGAATTGGGAGTTGATCAGTTGAATGGTTGACTAAGTTGATATGCCTCCTATAGCTCCTTTTCTCCTTAGCTCGGCGCGAAACCCAACTCCCAACCGCAGCTGGTTCCGGTTTTCTTTACGCTTTCTTCAGATATACTCCGCTTTTTCGAAAAGCAACAAAGTATATAGGGAGTACGGATGAAGGAAAGGCAAAGGAAGTCCTGAAAAAACGGCCATCGGTTTAAGGAAAATCATTGCCCATCCAGCAGGAACAAAGCATCACCACCTCTACCTGTTTTTAACGAAAACCCAATCACCATCCCTTCCATATTCTATTAACTACCTCGCTGCTTGCGACCTGCTGCTCATTTGCACATTTGCACATCCGCACATCTGCACATTCACCTTCCCTCCCATTCCCTTAAGTATTCACCCATTCACCCATTGACCCATTCACTCCGCCGGCCCAACTTTTGCTAAAATTTTTAGTAATCTTGCAAACCAACGGCTTTGACATGAACGGAGTACCTGCCCAACGATCGATCGCGCACCTGGACCTCGATGCTTTTTTTGTATCGGTGGAATGCCTGAAGAACAGCAAACTCAAAGGCAAACCCCTGGCGGTGGGCGGCCAGTCGGACCGCGGCGTGATCGCCTCCTGCTCCTACGAAGCGCGGCGCTTCGGCGTGCGTTCGGCCATGCCCGTGCGGCTGGCACGGCGCCTCTGTCCCGGGCTGGTACTGATCAAGGGGGATATGGACAGCTACGCACACTACTCCCGCCTGGTGACCGATATCATCCGCGACGAAGTACCCCTGTTTGAAAAGTCTTCCATTGACGAGTTTTACATCGATCTCACGGGCATGGACAAGTTCTTTGGCTGTTCCGCATTCACCGGGGAACTGCGCCGGAAGATCATACGGGAAAGCGGGTTATCGATCTCACATGCCCTGGCTTCGAATAAGCTGGTGAGTAAGGTGGCCACCAACGAAGCGAAGCCGGCCGGCCAGCTGGAAATCCCTTTCGGGGAGGAAAAATCTTTCCTGGCCCCCCTTCCTGTGGAAAAGCTGCCCATGATCGGGCAAAAAACCGCCGAGCTGCTGCGGCGCATGGGCGTGGAAACGGTACGCACCCTTAGCGAGATACCGCCCGAGCTGATGACGAACCTGATGGGCAAGAATGGTGTGGAAGTATGGCGGCGGGCCAACGGCATCGACGAAACGCCGGTAGTGCCCTACCACGAACAGAAAAGCATCGGCACCGAAACTACTTTTGAATCCGACACCATCGACGTACGGTTCCTGCAGGCACAGCTCGTGAAAATGACCCAGCGCATCGCCTTCGAAATGCGGCAGCAGAACAAGCTGACCGGCTGTATCACCGTCAAGCTGCGGTACTCCGATTTCCAGACCCATACCCGGCAGGCATCCGTTGCCTACACCAGTGCCGACCACATCCTGCTGGCCCGGGTAAAGGAACTTTTTGAAAAGCTGTACGACCGGCGCCTGCTGGTGCGGCTGATCGGCGTGCGCTTCACCGACCTGGTGCCCGGCAACCAGCAGATTTCCCTGTTTGAAGACACGGCGGAATCGGCCCAGCTGTACCAGGCACTCGACAGTGTCAATAACCGTTACGGACGCTTTCTGATCATGCGGGCCAGCGGCCTGCTGTAAACCGGAACCATGTACCTGAACTGCAAAACCAACTTTTCCTTTCATTACGGCACGTACAGCACCGAAGCCCTGGTGCAGGCCGCAGCCGAACAGGGTGTGCCGGCCCTGGCGCTGACCAATGTCAACAATACCTGCGACCTCTGGGACTTTGTGGACTTCTGCCGGCAACGGGGCATCAAGCCGGTGGCCGGGGCCGAGATCCGTAACGACAACCGCTTCTGCTACCTCCTGCTGGCCCGCAACAACCGCGGATTGTTGCAGTTAAACCGCTTCCTGTCCGAACACCTGCAAACAAAAACACCGTTCCCGGAGCGGGCGCCTG
>DATAGL010000145.1:0-4682 GCA_036263755.1 Chitinophagaceae bacterium
CAAGCGCGAGAAGTTCAACATCTCTATCGGTGACGAACTGCCCGCCGGCGTACTGAAACTGGCCAAGGTGTACCTGGCGGTGAAGCGGAAGCTGAAAGTGGGTGATAAGATGGCCGGTCGCCACGGAAACAAGGGTATCGTTGCCAAGATCGTTCGCGCCGAAGACATGCCGTTCCTGGAAGACGGAACCCCGGTGGATATCGTACTGAACCCGCTGGGTGTACCTTCCCGTATGAACCTCGGACAGATCTATGAAACGGTGCTGGGCTGGGCCGGTGAAAAGCTGGGTCTCAAGTTTGCCACCCCGATCTTCGACGGTGCCTCTACGGAAGACATCGCCCGCTACTGCGAGGAAGCCGGTATCCCGATGTATGGTCACACCTACCTGTATGACGGTGAAACCGGTGAGCGCTTCCACCAGAAGGCTACCGTGGGCATCATCTACGTGATCAAGCTGCACCACATGGTGGACGACAAGATGCACGCCCGCTCGATCGGACCTTACTCGCTTATTACCCAGCAGCCGCTCGGTGGTAAGGCGCAGTTCGGTGGCCAGCGTTTCGGTGAAATGGAAGTGTGGGCCCTCGAAGCCTACGGTGCCTCCAACATTCTCCAGGAACTGCTGACGATCAAGTCGGATGACATCATCGGCCGCGCGAAGACGTACGAGGCCATTGTAAAAGGCGAGAACATCCCGCGTGCCGGTATCCCCGAATCGTTCAATGTACTGGTACATGAACTGAGAGGCCTGGGTCTGGACCTGAAGTTTGAATAAGCTGATTAAACAACGTATAGTGAAGCCGCTCCCAGGAGCGGCTTTTTTTTTATCGCAGATAACGCTGATGGGGAGGCAGTACGTGCAGGGAATAGCGTGCGACGCTGATGGCGCTGATGCTGCGCAACATGATATAGTCTACGTAGATGGTATATTCCGATACAGGAAAGCAAATAGTCTGGAAGCTGGTACTTTGCTGATTTTTAGTCGCCGCATGGCGTTGAACAAAATAATTCAGGCCAGGAACACCTGACGATACCTGAGGTCACATCCCGGTGATCCATTCACCATCCTTTCCCATCTGGGGTTACTGCTTGACGTAAAAAAGACCGTTTTCCGTGCTGATCAGGCCCACCTGGTACTGCACTGTGGTGGCCCTGCGGTTGTCCGGTGCCGGTAGGGAAGAGCGGCTCCTGGGAGGGATGTTGTTGAAGTAGAGGGTTTTCTTCTCCAGCAGCTTATCGGAATTCCGGTAATAGGATACGTCCACGGCTACCACGTTCACAAACTGATCGGAATTGTTGTATACGGTCAGCTGCAGGCCATTAATCCCGCGGCCATCACTGTTGATGTATTTCTCACTCAGCTGGATCTGCTTTCCGATGGCGGAGGCTGAAGTCTTCGGCTTATTTGCGGCCGTGACGGGCGGTGGGACTTCCTTTTCTGCTTCTGTCCCTTCTGTGCGGATCCGTCGCTGGCGCGTTCCATTTCTGCTGGCCGGAGCCGGCGGCAGTTCTTCAATGACTACCGACGTTTCTGCGGGAGCGGGTGATTCCGGCTGCGTTTCCACTACGGCACGAGATGCGGGCGGCATAGCTTTCTTTTGGGGAACGGCCGGACCAGGGTCGACCGGTGTAGATCGGAGCGGGGCGTCTTCCTTCAGTCGGGATACGATGGGCTCTTCCTGAGGGGTTGGGGTGGATTCGGGTGCTTCTTCATCCGTTTCTTTTGTGGCCTGAGGTGTTTGCGTCAGGGCGGTTTGCGGGGCAACTGTTGCAGGAGAAGCAGTGGCGTCGCTATTGTTCCAAATCTGCCGGCCTGTAAAGAACAGCCCGGCCAGAATGACGGCAGCTCCTGCATAGCGAAGCAGGGAAGGCGGCCGTCGGAATCGTTTCTTTTGCGTGCGGTGCATCCATTCGCTGTATTCTTCTTTAATGTCCTCCAGAGAGCGGCTGTACTTCGTATCCAGGGTACCTGTTTCCTTAGCCTTTTGCTGCTCCTGATTATAAGCCTGGATTTTCCGGTACAAATCGTCCGCTTTCTGTTTCAGTTTTTCTTCAGGGGATTCTTCAGCGTCCGGAGCTGGCGCAACTGCGGCCGGCGGCGGTGGGGTCACCGGGGGCGTGACCGGGGCAGCTTTACCGGCGGGCAGGCTCACGTGAATTTTTTTCGGGATGAAGGCCGGACGGGCCGGAATAGCGCTGGTATCCGGGGTTTGTATTATTCCCTCCGGATTTGCGGTGCGTGGCGTGGTGACAGGGTGAACGGGAAGCGCACTGTGCAGCTTGGCAGTGGCTTCGGGAACAAACGACTGCAAGGATTCGATCTCCTGCGGGTTGCGCCAGCCGGCGCTCTGCCCCTCCACCCAAATCAGGTCGGTTATCCGGAGGGACTGCTGAACGAGGTCGGCCAGGGTAAAGGGTCCTGACTGCCGGTTATTGCGGAGGAGGAGATAGATCTTTTGCATCGTGAACTATTTAAAGAACACCGTTGAATACGCTTCACAATCCATACCCGAAAGTGTGAAGGAAGCGTTATTTGCATCATCCTTATCCTCTCCATAACGTAAGGAAACTTTGTTTATTTTTAGTTCAAAATCTCTTTATGTCCACAAACCGCCGCCAGTTCCTTCAACAGACCACCCTGGCCGCCGCAGCCGGCATCACCGGTGTTACGGTGCAGTCCCCCGACCAAAACCCTTTAAAGAAAAATATGTTTGTACATCATGTTTATTTCTGGCTGAACAATCCCGACAGCCGGGATGACCGCGCCAAGCTGGTGGAAGGATTGACGACCCTGACCAAGATCAAATATGTCCAGATGTTCCATATCGGGCAGCCGGCCGATACCAACCGGGAAGTGATCGACCGTTCCTATGCCATTTCCTGGCTGATGGTTTTCAAGGACAGGGCCGACCAGGATGCTTACCAGGTGGATCCGGTGCACCTGGATTTTGTAAAGAACTACAGCCATCTCTGGAAAAAAGTGGTGGTGTACGACTCCGTGGATGTGTAAGTCCAGCAGATCGCGTTAAGTCAAAAGTTAAAAGGCAAACCCAAAAGTAAAGGAAGGTATTTCCCTCCGCTTTTTGGTTTTGCCTTTTAACTTTTGACTTATTTGCAGCTTCTTAGTCTTTCCGGCTCATGAGGAAATCCTTCAGGCGGTCAAAGTCCGCTTCCATACGCAGGCTTTTCTTTTCTTTCTGAAGCAGGTGCTGCACACTGGCGGGCACACCGATCTTCTGTCCGGTAATGGCCTCCACGGCTTCCGGGAATTTGACCGGGTGCGCCGTTTCGAGGAAAAAGCCCCGGGCGCCGGCATGTTCGGCCAGGTACCGTTCCAGCGCCAGGAACCCAACCGCCCCGTGAGGATCCAGCAGGTACTGGTGCTCCCGGTACACCCGGCCGATGGTGTCCTTGGTTTCCGCATCGGTAATGCTGTACGAACTCAGTACTTCTTTCAGTGGTTCAAATTCCTTTTGAAACAGTTCGAGTATGCGGACGAAATTGCTCGGATCGCCCACATCCATCGCATTGGAAAGGGTGGCTACGGCCTGCCGGGCCGCATAGGTGCGGGTGGAAAGGTAGGACGGAACAATATCATTGGCGTTACAGGCAGCAATAAAATGCTGTACCGGCAAACCGGAATGCCGCGCCAGCATGCCGGCGCAGATGTTGCCGAAATTGCCGCTGGGCACACAGATGACCGGTGGTCCGTCGCTGAAGCTCCATTGCTTGCAGGCAAAGAAATAATAAAACTGCTGGGGCAGCCAGCGGGCCACGTTGATGGAATTGGCGGATGTAAGAAACAGCGCTTCCTGCAGGTCGCTGTCGGCAAAGGCTTTCTTCACCATGGCCTGACAGTCATCGAACCGGCCGTCGATCTCCAGGGCCGTGATGTTGGCACCCAGAGTCGTAAGCTGCAGTTCCTGAACCGGGCTTACTTTTCCGGAAGGGTAGAGGATGATCACCTCCACACCTTCTACGCCGTAAAAGCCATCGGCCACCGCGCCGCCCGTATCGCCGGAGGTGGCCACAAGTACCGTTACTTTTTTATCCGCTCCACGCATAAAGGCGCCCAGGCAGCGGCTCATAAAGCGGGCCCCCACGTCCTTGAAGGCCAGGGTAGGCCCATGGTATAGCTCGAGCGAACCAATGCGGTCCGTCACCGGTACCAATGGAAAATCGAAAAATACGGTTTCCGACACGATCCGCTCCAGCTCCGCCTTCGGCAGGCTGTCGGCCACATAGGGACGGATCACTTCCAGCGCGATTTCCTCCTTGCTCAGTCCCGGTACCGCATCAATAAAGCTTTTCGGCAGTTGCGGCACCGTGCGCGGAAAATAAAGCCCTTTGTCGGGCGCCTGCCCGCGGATGGTGGCTTCTTTGAAATCTACGTCCGGTGACTGGTTGTTGAGGCTGTAATATTTCATGGTGAATGAGTCAATAGGTGAATGGGTGAATCTGTAAGTGAATGGGTAGGTTAGTGAATGTGCAGATGTGCGGATGTGCGGATGTGCGGATTGACGATTGACGATTGACGATTGAATCAGAGGCTTTCTAAGTTACAACCTATCCTTCGCGGTTCTTAGCGCCTTTGCGTGTCACAATCTTCCTTTTCTCCTTAACTCAGCGCGCAACTTCAATCCCTTAATCCAACGCCAAACTCCAAACGCCAAACCTTAAAC
>DATAGL010000146.1:0-1664 GCA_036263755.1 Chitinophagaceae bacterium
CCTTGCTGGCTGCCCGCATCGGCCGGAAATACACGCACATGCTTTGCCTCATCCTCGGCGGCATCGGACTGATCAGCATTTTCTTTATCAAAGACCCCAACCTGCTTCTGTTGCCGATGGTCTTTATCGGGCTGGCCTGGGCCTCCACCCTTACTATGCCTTACTCGATTCTTTCCGGTTCCCTGCCGGAGGATAAGATGGGCTTTTATATGGGCACCTTCAACCTGTTCATTGTCCTGCCGCAGATCGTTGCCGCCGCCATCCTGGGCTTTTTTGTCCGGGAATTCTTCGGAAACCAGAGCGTATATGCCCTGGTCATCGGCGGGGTATCCTTTGTTCTGGCCGGCCTGCTCAATTTTATAGTGAACGACAAAAAAGATGTCTCTGCCGGTACCATCATCGACGAAGCCGTTGAATTTGAACAAAGAGCTATTTAATACCATGAAACGAATACTGCTTTCTATCCTGGCAGCCCTGTTGCTGTCTTGTTCCCTGTATGCCCAGGAATACAAGGTGATCGGCGTTTATCCTACCCATTGGTGGGCCGGCATGAAAACCACCCGCCTGCAGCTGATGCTGCACGGGCCGAACATTGCCGACAATTCCGTTACCCTGTCCTACCCGGGCCTTCAGCTCGTGAAAGTGCACAAGGTGGAGAGCCCGAATTACCTGTTCCTGGACCTGCAGGTGAGTCCGGCGCTGAAGCCCGGCACGGCCCGGCTGCGCCTGAAGCAGGCAGCCGGAACCGGCGAATACCCCTTTGTCATCAAGCCCCTGCCGGCCGGTAACGGAACCCGGTATGCCCGGGGCGTCACCCAGGCCGACCTTGTATACCTGCTGATGCCGGACCGCTTCGCCAACGGAGATCCCTCGAACGATAAAGTACCCGGGATGCGCGACCAGGAGGCCAACCGGGCCAATCCGTTCGACCGGCACGGCGGCGACCTGCAGGGTGTGCGTCAGCACCTCGATTACCTGCAGGAGCTGGGCGTAACCGCCTTATGGATGACGCCCGTGGTGGAGAACGATATGGCCCGGACCCAGGAAGGCGGCGCCTCCCGGAGCACCTACCACGGCTATGCCTTTACCGATCATTATAAAATTGATGCGCGCTTCGGGGGCAATGAAGCCTATAAGGCGCTGAGCGACGAAATGCACCGCCGCGGCCTGAAGCTCATACAGGATGCGGTGTACAACCACGTAGGGCAGGACCATTTCTTTATCCGCGACCTGCCGATGAAAAGCTGGGTCAACCAGTGGCCGGCGCTGCAAACCACTTCCTACAAGGACCAGCCCCTTATTGATCCCTATGCTTCGGAGATCGATAAAGCCATCAGCGTGAAGGGTTGGTTCACGCCATTCCTGGCCGACCTGAACCAGGAAAATCCTTTTGTGGCCAACTTCCTGGTGCAGCATGCACTCTGGTCGACCATGGAGTTCGGGCTGGACGGCTGGCGGGTGGATACCTATTTTTACAGTGATCCGGAATTCCTGAACCGGGTGAATACAGAGCTGTTGCGCGAATTCCCGAAGCTGACCGTATTCGGTGAGGCCTGGGTGCACAGCGTGGTGAACAGCGCGTTTTTCACGCAGAACAATTTCCAGATCCCCTTCAAGCACAACGTACAGGGTGTAACCGATTTCCCCGTCCTCTTTGCCATGAT
>DATAGL010000147.1:0-1500 GCA_036263755.1 Chitinophagaceae bacterium
CATATTTATCTTTAACGCATGCGAATGAGTCAGCGCCTGGTATTAAAATATATTCGGACGAAATTCAGGATTCTTTCGGCGTTGTCCAAACGTACGGCCGCCGCCCGGGCTTTCCGCCTGTTTTGTACGCCCCAGTACCGCAACCGGAAAAAGATACCAAAGATCTTCCAGCAGGCCGAACCCCTCTCCTTTTCTTTTGAAGGGAGCACCGTGCGCGGCTACCGCACCCGCAATGCTTCCGATAAAAAGCTGTTGATCCTCCACGGGTTCGAGTCCTCCGTGATCAATTTCGACCGGTACGTGAAGCCGGCGGTGGCGAAGGGCTACCAGGTGCTTGCTTTTGATGCGCCGGCGCACGGGCGCAGCTCGGGCCGCATGATCAATGCCCTCATTTATAAGAAGCTGGTACAGCAGATCGTGGCCACTTACGGACCCATCCAGACCTTTATCGGCCATTCGCTGGGGGGGCTGGCCCTGGGGCTTACCCTCGAAGACCTTCCCCATGACGCCTCCACCAAAGCAGTGTTCATTGCACCGGCCACCGAAACGCCCTCGGCCATAGACTCCTTTTTCCGGTTCCTGCACCTGGATGCATCCGTGCGGAAGGAGTTCGACCGGGTGATCGAGGAAAAAAGCGGTCATCCGCCTTCCTGGTTTTCGCTGCGCCGTATTGCACCCAAGCTGAAAGCGGAGGTGTTGTGGCTCCATGACCGCGGCGATGAAATGACTCCTTTTGCCGATGTGGAGCCGGTAATGCAGCTGGGGCTGGAAAATTTCCGGTTCATCACTACGGAAGGGCTGGGTCACCGCCGGATCTACCGGGATAATAAATGCTCGCGGGCGATTGTTGACTTTATCTGATTAAAAGCCGAAAAAGATGCCTCTCATGGAAGAAAAACCACCCGCTCTCCCTTTACCCCTTCGCTATCTTGCATTGGGCGACTCCTATACGATCGGCGAGGGGGTTCCGCTGTTCCGGTCTTTTCCCTACCAGGCTGTACAGGAGTTGCGGCGGTCGGGAATACCGGTATCGGCCCCGGAAATCCTTGCCCGGACCGGCTGGACGACCGGCGAGCTGGAAGCAGCCATGAGCGGTTACGTATTCCAGCCGCCCTACGACTTTGTGACGCTGCTGATCGGGGTGAACAACCAATACCGCGGAAAGTCCGTGGATACGTACGTCCCGGAGTTCAGGCGGCTGCTGGAAGCGGCCATCGGCCTGGCAGGCTCGGCCGCAAACCGGGTGGCGGTCCTTTCCATCCCGGATTGGGGCGCAACGCCCTTTGCCGAAGGCCGGGACCAGCCGTCCATATACGCGGCCATTGATGCGTATAATGCAGCCAACCGGCAGTTGACAGAAGCTGCGGGCGCCCAATATATAGACATTACTCCTGGTTCCCGGCAGGTGGCGGAACAGGCCAGGCTGGTCACCGAAGACGGACTTCATCCATCTCCAGAAGCCTACCGGGAATGGGTGGTCCCGCTGGTAAAAACCATGAA
>DATAGL010000148.1:0-4227 GCA_036263755.1 Chitinophagaceae bacterium
ATTCACCTTGAGCGAAAAATTCCGCCCCATATTGAATACGCCGGCGCGCCCTGTTGCTTCATTCAGGCCGGTATACTTCAGGCGGCTCAGGTGGTTCTGATAAGCCTTGTCCGTCAGGTTCTGCACCGCCAGGTGCAGGGAGAACAGCGTTTGCTTCCCTTTGGAAATATCCGCACCCACACTGGCATGAAACAGCGTGTAGGCCGGTGTGGCCGTTTCCGTGCCGTACGCCGTAAACGGGCGTTGCTGCGCGAAGCTGTGCTCTGCTTCCACGCGGCCGTAAATGTTGCGCAGGCTGCTGCCCCAGCGGTCGAAATTGCCCCGCAGTTCGCTCATCCAGCGGGAGGCCGGAACGAGAGCCATATTCGTTATGCCTTCCACCGGCTCCCGGTAACGACCCCGGATAAACGCCACCCGGTTTTCAAAGTGCAGCCAGTCCAGCGGGTGAGGATGCAGGTCCAGGTTCAGTTCGAAACCGCCGAGCCGGGCATCGTCCTGCTCGAAGCGGAAAGCCGTCAGTTCTTCGCCGTCCACCAGCAGCAAGGAGTCTCCGCCGCCGGCGGCCGGAAGCTTCCGGTAATAAATGTAATCGGAGATCCGGTTCAGGAAGCCGTTTACTCCGAAGCTGAAATGCTCAAAATGCAGCTCCGCCGAGGCATCACCCTGCAGGCTGCGTTCCGAGCGCAGCGAAAGCGAGCCGTATTCGTAGCGCTCTGTTCCTTCATGAGCGCCGTTGGAAGCCAGCTCCGCGAGGCTGGGCGCGCGGAAGCCGCGTGCGATGTTGGCCTTCAGCGTCCAGTGCGCGGAAGGCTCGTAGGCGATACCCGCACTGCCCGAAACGTTGAAAAAGCTTTTGGTAAAAGAGACGAATTTCCGTTCGGAGCCTTCCATCAGCTCCGCTCCTGTGATGTTGCGGTTGTCCAGGCGCAGGCCGCCGCTGACGGTGAACCGCTGGAACATGCCTTGGGTGAACAGAAAGGCTCCGGCGTCGGTGAAGTGGTAGTCGGGAATAATGGCTTCTTCACCCCGGTTACGGTTTTGCTGGCGCATGCTTCCGACGCCCAGGGTCGTGCGCCACTGCCGCATTTCCGGAAGCACCCAGTGCAGCTGGCCGGTTACGGTATTGAGATCGAAATAAAGCTCCGCTTCGGAAAGATCTTCTGGGTTGCCGAACTCCTGCCGCCTGTTGTTCTGGAAGCCGATGTTCCACTTCAGGCGGCTGCCGCCCCAGTTGATGCTGTTGTCCCAGGCGATCTTCCGGTGCCGGACCGACTGGTAAGGCGTTTGCGGTTCCCGCTCCTTCAGGTCCGCACCGGTTGCGATGCGCTCCATAGGTGTGCCGGCAAACAGGACAAAGCGGCCCGTCGCCGGATCACGGTCGCCTTCCACCATCCCCAGCTCCTGGTTAAAGGAAGCAAACAGCAGGTGACTGTAGCCCCAGCCCCGGTTCAGTCCGAGGTAGCCGCCGAAATTCTTTTCACCGAAGCGGGAATTCAGTACCCGCCCGTCGTAGCGGTTGCGGTAATCCCCGGCGGAGCGCCGGGTGCCGTACAGGTTCCAGTTGAAGCCGCCGCGGTTGCCCCCCAGGCTGGCATGGGCCGTATACATACGGTTGTTGGTCTGGTAGTTCGCCAGCACATTTCCCCGGATGCCACCTTCCGGCACGGGTACATTCGAAACGAGGTTCACCACACCGCCCAGCGCGTCGCTTCCGTACATCAGGGAGGCGGGGCCTTTTACGATCTCGGCTTTCTGAACGGAAGCCTCATCCAGCTCCAGCCCGTGCTCCTCCCCCCATTGCTGTCCTTCCTGCCGCACCCCGTCGGAAATGACCACTACCCGGTTGCCTGAGAGTCCGCGGATCACGGGCTTCGAAACGGCCGGGCCGCTGGACAACTGGTCCACACCGGGCTGGCGGCTCAGCGCATCCACGATATTGGTGGAAGGAATGCGCAGCAGGTCGGTACGGCGCATAACCGTTACCGGTACCGGCGAGCGGCGGATGCTGGTGGCATTGGACACACCGGTGACGGTAACGCCCTGGTGCTCGAGGATCACGTTGGAAAGCGGTATGTTCAGCGTAAGGTCTCCCGAAATATCCACGTGCGCTACCACGGTGCCATAGCCTGTGTGCGAAATTTCCACCAGGTGATGACCGGCGGGTATCGAACGCAGGCGGAACCCGCCGGCCGAATCCGTCTGGGTACCGAGGCGGGCGTCTTCCACCAGCACCGTGGCCCGGGGCAGCGGTGCCCCGGTCTGGGCATCGGTCACCTGACCGGTCAGGGTGAACCGGCGCGTCTGGGCAGACCCCAGGCAGACCGCGGATAAAAAAAGAAGGAGCAACAACGTACGTTTCATGAATTCCGGTTTACATTTGCAACAAAGATGCAATTAAAAGAGATGCGGAAAAAGAAATCCGGAATAAAAACGGGAATGTCCCAGGCGGACCGCCTGGGCATCGGCGCGGCCCTGGCCTGTGTGCTGCATTGCGTGGGGCTGCCGCTGTTGTCGGGCGTATTTGCCCTGGGCGGGCTGGAAGCTTTGGAAAACCCCTGGCTGGAAGGGCTGTTCCTGGCAGTTTCTTTTTGTGCCGGCTTCTGGGCGCTGGGCCGGGGTTGTCGGCGGCACCGGCAGGTTATGCCCCTGGTATTGTTCCTGGCTGGCTTCGGGTTGCTGGTATTCCACCAGGTGCAGGCGGAGTATGTGCTTCTCAGCGTACCGGTATCGGCAACGCTGCTTATTTCGGCACATGTGATGAACTACCGGTTGTGCCGGCAGCGGGCCTGTCTTTAAAATTCGTCGGCCGGACGTCCGGCCTCCGCATCACCCAGTTCCCGGTTCACAAAGGTTTCAATGGTGCCTTTGAGAATGGGGAAACGGTCTTTCGCATAATCCGAAATCACTCCGAGTGCCGTACGTGCCTGCTCCTGCGACAGTCCTGCTTCACGAACCAGTTGCTCCAGGAGTGTATTGTTATCCATATTTATTCTTTTGCTGTCGGTTAAAGACCGGCAAAGAAACGTAATGGTTCATCGTAATGTGTTAAATCCACACAATTAAGACGGAATCGGGCAGGCTAAGATCTTATTCAAAGCCGCAGAAGGGCTCCAGCTGGCGGATGATGTTTTGCCACTCGGTATGTGTATCGGGTTTGGTGAGGTAAAGGTTGGCACCCAGGCGGCGGCAGATTTCCTGGTCGATCAGGTTGGAGGAAGTGGTAACGATTACGACCGGTATTTCCCGGTACCGCTCATTGGCCTTGATCCGCTGCAAGGCCTGCCGGCCGTCGAGTTCCGGCATATTGAGGTCCAGTACGATCAGGACCGGGAGTTCGTGCGCAGCGCAGTCCTGCAGGTAATTCAATGCCTGCTTTCCGTTCTGCACAAACCGGATATCCATCCGGCTGCCGGTAGCCCGGCAGGCGTCTGTTACCCAAGACTGATCATCCGGATCGTCATCAGCATACAATACAGTCTTTGTTGGTAGCACGTTTGTTTAGGCGTTTTGGTATATTACAGCAACATACCTGAACAAGCAGCATATCAATATGAACGTGATGCCTCCTGCCTGTTCTTTTGTTTGCCGTCAGAAAATCAAAATAACTTCTTTACCATAAACGGCCCTTTCCTGCCTGCACAACTTCTCCACGCTAGGGGGAAACCACTAGCGCTTACAGCCGCTCGATGATACCGGCGATACCCTGTCCGCCTCCGACACAGGCCGTTACCATGCCGTATTTTTTTCCTGTACGCCGGAGGTCATGAAGGAGCTGGATCGTCAGCTTGCTGCCGGTGCAACCCAGCGGGTGACCAAGCGCAATAGCGCCGCCATTGATATTTACTGTATCGGGGTTCAATCCGGCTTCGCGGATCACGGCAATGGATTGCGAGGCGAAGGCTTCGTTCAGCTCCACGAGGTCGATGTCGCCGATGCCCATATTGGCCTGCTTCAGCGCTTTGGGTATGGCGGCTACGGGACCGATGCCCATGATGCGTGGATGCACGCCGGCGGAAACGCAGGCCACAAGCCGGCCGATCGGCTGCACGTTGAGTTCTTTGACGAGGCGCTCGCTCATCACCAGGACAAAAGCTGCCCCGTCGGAGGTTTGCGACGAATTACCCGCCGTGACACAGCCGCCCGCGGCAAAGGCCGGCTTCAGTTTGGCCAGTGCTTCCAGCGAGGTATCGGCCCGCGGTCCTTCATCGGTGTCGACGGTATAGGTTC
>DATAGL010000149.1:0-2177 GCA_036263755.1 Chitinophagaceae bacterium
CCTTTTCTGCGCGGCAGGCATATTCAGTTGAGCACTCACTGCAGCACTTCAGCAGGATGTTCGGGAATGGGCCCCGGAGGTCCAGGAGCAGGCTCCAGTTTTCGTGACCATAAATGTCATCGCGGTTTCGTTTTTCCGCAACCCAGTATTCCAGCAACCCGATCAGTAGCGGAAGACCTTTTTGCTGCCCGGGTTCGAAGGAAAACAGTTCGCCGAATGCATGCAGGATCGCATAGGAAAGGGTTTCCTGCGCCCGGTGCGGTGGCTGTAGTTTCAACCTGCCGTATTCAAACAGACGTTTTTGAGCCTGTTTGTCACCGCCTTCAGCCTTTTTTAGCAACAAAAGCAGACGCTGCGGTTCCGGCAATACAGCTTTTGGATTGAGAAAGCGCAAAAAAGCGCTCAGGGAGGAAAAGGGGCGCGTCCACATGTTCGATTCAATACGGATAAAGATACGTTGACTTGCCCTGTAACTTCCGGAATATACGGTTAGGCAACCAGCCTCCGGCTGATACCCTGCTCCGGGAGAGTCACCCCTGATGAACCGTACACAAGGATGCATCGTGATCCGTTACAAATGGACCTGTTGCGCAGTAGGGGCATCTGTTACTGCGTCTGTCTGTATAATTTTCTTTCCCGGTAACTGACGGCAAACAACATAAACAAGGGGCGCGAGCAGCAACGCCCCCGCCATCAATAGCGTGTTGAAGGAAAACAAACCCGGACCTTCCTCCGTTTTTGTCAATTCGTGTGTGTAAAAAAACAGGCAGTTTCCGGCCCAGTGCAAACCTCCGGTAAACCAGAGCCGGCCGGTAACCAGCAACGGCAGTACCAGGAGCAGGCCAAGGGCAAAAAGGTATAACCAGGTGGCCGGTCCATCATCCAGCCGGTAAATATGATTCAGCACATACACCAAAGAAGAAAGCAGGGCGATGGCGGGCAGTGGCGCCTTTCCTTTTAAATGCTTGTATACATAACCACGTGTAAGGATATCTTCGGAAAAGGAAGAGAAAAAATTCCCGAACACATACAACAAAAATGGATTCACAACGGACGAGAAAGGGGGTGTTGCCCGGAGCTTTTCCGCATGTAAGAACAGTCCTGCTGCGAAACTTCCGCCATATAAAACAAGCCCGAAGAGGATACCGGTGACCAGGTGCAGCCCGCCGTACCGGTTCACGCCAAGTCCCCAGGTACCCAGGCCTTTTCCGCCCTGCCAGCGGGCAATAATAAAAGCCAGCAGGAAAAATAAGGCCTGAAAGCCGAGAAAGCCTGCGGCACTGTTCCGGAAAATAATCATGTATTCGGCCGAATGGTATAGTACAAATAAAATCGTGAAGCCGGAGATCGCTTTAAAAGTTTGGGTGCGCATGATTCTGAAATAAATCTGTTTACACCGTCCGGCAGGATGCAAACGGTAAGGAAGGTTGTCCTTTCACGGGCCGGAGGCGTTTCTGCCGTGCAAGATAAAAAATTATGGTTGGGCCTGGTTAATCGGAATTCCCACCCGGAGGACTGTATGCTGCGGACGTACAAAATCTCCGTTTCTTTGCGTTCTTTCCCTGCATATGAGATACCTGGTTTCATTACTACTGATATTTTCTGGTCTGTCTGCCGAGGCACAATTCAACTTACGGGCTTTGGTACGCGGAGGTGACGGGCGGGTTCCGCTGCCCGGTGCTACCGTTCGCTGGACGGGGGGGAATAAAACCGTCCTGGCGGACAGTAGTGGCACCGTACTTTTTACCGGTATCCCGGCCGGACTTCAGTTATTTACGGTTTCGCATGTGGGTTACGAAGAAAAATCGTTTACACATACATTTCCCCTGGCACCGGAAGAAGTTCTGGAATGGGTGCTGGAAACAGCAGCAGAAGATGAGGAAGAAGAAGCAGTGGTGGTTACGGCGACCCGGATCAGCCGCACCATTGCCAACATACCCACCAGAGTGGAAGTGATCTCGGGCGAAGAGCTGGAAGAAAAAGGCAATATGCGGCCGGGAGAGATCCGGATGCTGCTCAGCGAAAGCACCGGCATACAGGTACAGCAGACTTCGGCAACATCCTTTAATGCAGGCATCCGGATACAGGGGCTGGATGGCCGCTATACCCAGGTACTGCGGGATGGCTATCCCCTGTACGGCGGATTTTCCGGCGGGTTGTCGCTGATGCAGGTGGCG
>DATAGL010000150.1:0-3360 GCA_036263755.1 Chitinophagaceae bacterium
AACGCCGCGTTCGTCTAAGGGCTAGGACACCTCCCTTTCACGGAGGCGATACGGGTTCGAATCCCGTACGCGGTACAAAAAGCCTGCATTTCCCGTGCGGGCTTTTCTGTTTCAGGGCCCACCGTTCTCTTCTTATAAAGAAACGGATGTTGCTGTGCCGGCCGGCAGGAATGGGGGAAACGGCACCCTATTTGACCGCCTTCTGCTCCGCGATGCTTTTGAGTTCCTTTGCTACTTCCACGATACTTTCCAGCGTATCTCCTTTTTCCAGGCATTTATGGACGCCGGCGGCCTGCAGTTCTTGTTTCTGGGAGGGGGACAGCGATGTGGAATATACCACCACCGGTATCGACCGGTAGGCCGGGGTACGCTGGAGCCTGCGGACAATGTCCGTTGCGTCTGATACCGGTACCGTATTGTCCAGGACGATCAGGGAAGGGTAGAGCGACGCATCGATCTGCTCCAGGTAATGGAACAGCATTTTGCCGTTGATTACTTTCTTTACCTCAGCGTCGTATTCAATTTCCTGGAACGCTTCGTCGATCATCATCCGGTCATCCTCGTCGTCTTCAACGATTACTATGGGGAAGGGCAATCCGTTGTGCATACTAAGAACTCATCAATTTGCGTACCGCGTCCGGTTTTGGAACGGCAGCAGGGCCCTGATTCCGCGCAACCTAAGGTTCCACCCCGGTTTTCCGGTAAAAGGAAACCGAGGCCAGCGCGGCCGGCCCTACGATTCATGCCCGCCGATTCACTGTTCATACAAGGTCCCCGTGGCCTGCGCGGCGCAGTGCTTTAGCTTCGCCGGATGAAACAATTCTTTGAGGTTTTTTCAGGCCCCACGGCTCTTTTATCTTCCATTGTTATTTGTATCCTCCTGGCCCGCAGCTGGAAAGGCACCCGGCACGCGCGCACACGCAGGCACCTCGTGCCCCTGCTGTACTGGGGCCCGACGGTACTGATCGCCTTTATGGTGATGCACTGCGGGCACAACGCCTACATTACCATCACCAACTCGATGCAGGCCGGCAAATCGGTCTTCAACTTTTACTATTACTCCCTGCAGTTAATGGGTGTGGTTGTCGCGTACGAATCCTACCTGCTGCTGCAGTGCTGCCACCGCCATGTAGCCGGTACCAGACGTCTGAACGGCCGCCTGTTCTTTCATATCGCCCTGATCATCGTTACCACCCTGCCCACCGCCTATTTTACACCACCCGGCGCCATACCCACCATCGTGCTTATCATCACCAGCATAGCCGCATTGCTTGTACATAAAGGAGCACCCAAAACGGCGCCGGTTTCCGGGCCGGAAGCTTCCGAAAGCCTGCTGCCCGCTGAAATGGCGGTGGGGTAAGCGCATAAAATTCCTGAAAGGATCGAACAGGAAAGGCGGCCCGCCATGGGCCGCCTTTCCTGTTTCCGTCATCATCAACCTATGCCAGGGAAGAAGGCATCGGCTCAATTTTCAGGGAGCGGTTCGGAACAAAAATAAAATGATATGCCAGTACCAGTCCATACAGCAGCAGGTCCACCAGCAGGTGGCCGGAGGCCAGCGGGTCCAGGTGCTTGCCGGCATCCGGATCGCTCGAGAGCCCGAGCGAATGAACCCCTCCTTCCGCCAGCCGGAACCGGTAGGTTTTGCTGCCCTGCGCATCCATCCGCACCTGCAGCCGGTGCGCACCCTGCGCCACTCCCAGCGACAGCTTTGCGCCCGGTGCCAGCGTGCCCACCGGTTTCCCGTTGAGGAATACGGTCATTTCATCTAGGGCATTGACCCGCTCTTCCAGTCGGTATAAGTGCAGTGTAGGCATGACGATGGTTTGGGTTCAAGTTAGCGCCGGGACTTTTTAGGATTTGTTAAAACCGGCTGCCACACGCAAAGGAGGTTTCCGTGCGGCTCCTTTCCGGATGTCTTTTCCGAAGAGTCAGCCACACCGTTCAGCCGGTTTCTGAAAGTCGTTTCTTGCCCAGGTTCTGCTGCCTGGATTTATCCCGGCCCGTGCCCGAAGGAATGAACTAATTTCAGGGTTCATATGAAGTATCTGTTGGTGCTGGTCGGCATGCTGTTGTGGGCGGACGGAATACGGGGCCAGGTAACTACGGTCACGCTTTCCGGAATCGTGAAAGACCGGAAAAACCGGTCGGTAGTGGCTTATGCCACCGTGGTGCTGCGGCATATGGATAGCACCCGGCTGGCAGGGACTATTACCAACGAGGAGGGCCGTTTTGTCCTGCCTGGTGTCGCTTCCGGCGATTACCTGCTGGAAGTATCCTATACCGGCTACCGTCGACGGGTACAGCCGGTGCGGGCAGGCCGGCTCAGCGCCTACCTCGACCTGGGTACCGTGGAACTGGAAGCGGAAGAGGGCACCCTGGATGAAGTGCGCGTCACCGGAACGTCGGAAGGCATTGGTCAGCGTATGGATAAAAAGTCCTATTCCCTGAGCCGCAACATCAGCCAGGGCGGAGGCTCTGTTTTACAGGCCCTGCGCAACCTGCCCGGGATAACGGTCAACGAGGAAGGCAGAGTGCAGCTGCGGGGCAGCGACCAGGTAACCATCCTGGTAGACGGCCGGCAAACGGCCCTGACCGGATTCGGGAACCAGGCCGGCCTGGACAATATCCCCGCTTCCGCCATTGAACGCATTGAGATCATCAACAACCCATCTGCCCGGTACGATGCCAATGGCCATGCAGGGATCATCAACATCATTTACAAATCCGGCCGGCAGGAAGGATGGAACGGCAAAATAGGCCTGGTCGCCGGCCTCGGGGCTTTATGGGAAAAAAGGGAAAACCTTCCGGGCATCCGCCCGCAATACCGGGCCACGCCGAAGCTCAACCCCTCGCTCTCGCTGAACTACCGGAAGAAGAAGGTGAACGCCTTTGTGCAGGGCGATTATCTTTATAACAGAACCCTGAATAAAAATGATTTTTCCGAGCGGTATTATGCCAATGGCGACACGGTCCTCAACCAGGTCAAACGAAACCGCATCACCACCGTGGGCACGGTAAAGACCGGGTTCGACTGGCAGCCCTCGGCCCGTCAGGTAGTGACCGTTTCGGGCCTGTACAGCAGCGAATATGTCCGCGACCATGGCGATCTCCCGTACTATGCGGGCAAGCGTACGGATTATTTCCGGCTCTGGCAGTTCTATGAGGACGAGGTCAACACGGCCGCAACGGCCACGGTCCAGTTCCTGCACCGCTTTCGCCAGCCGGGCCACCAACTCAGTGTGGGTTACAACTACACCTTTCACCGGGAAGATGAAAAATATTTTCTCACCGACAACCGGTCCACTTATACAGGCCGGGACACGTTCATGCTTCTGGCCGACGAGCATGTCAGCGATG
>DATAGL010000151.1:0-1828 GCA_036263755.1 Chitinophagaceae bacterium
TTTTAACGGGACCCATGCCGATTACCACCGGCCGACGGATACCCCCGATAAAATCAATTACCCGCTGATGGCCAAGCGTGCCCACCTCGTGTTTTATACCGCCTGGGACATGGCCAACCGCAACGAGATGCTGAAGCGCGACCTGCCCCTGCCGGTGCTGATGCGCTAAGCCCGGACGAATGAATAAAAAAATGCGAAGGATCCCTTCGCATTTTTTTATTTTACACCCTTACCAAAACGATGCTTATGCAAAACGAACTGCCGGTAGCCGATACCGGACAACCCGCCATTGTAGCTGATTACCTATCGGACTTCCAGGAACTGCACCGGCATGAACTGGCCGAAGGCCGCCGGCAGACCAGCAAACGCCTCCTTATTGCCGGGGCCATCATTTTCACTGCAGAAATGATCGCTTACGGGATTTCCGGCCTGCCCAACACGTACCTCATCTGGCCTTTTGGGTTTGCCGTACTGTACGGCGGACTTGCCCTCCTGGCCCGCCGTCAGCCATTGGTCGCCATCTGGGCCGGTATCGGGATTTATGTCCTGGTGCTGGGGCTGGCCGCTTTTGCCGACCCCAGCGTGCTGTACCAAGGCTTGCTCATGAAACTGGCCCTTTTCTACGTGTTTTCCAAAGGATTTTATGCCGCCCGGCAGGCGGAAAACGCCCGGAGGGAGCTCAGCCGTTAAAAATTTTTTTTATGGGACGTTAAACCCCGGCCTTAGCTGCCGGTCTATGATGCAACACCGCCTTTGAAAATGCATCGTACCCGGTCCGCTTACCCGATACAGGTTCGTTACCGTGAAAAGACTACCGTGATAAACGCCCTTTAATCCCTACTCTTTCCAATACAAAGCCCCGCATTGCTGCGGGGCTTTTGTTATTTCAGCCTGTTTCCGGAACGGCTTACCAGCCGAGCACGTAGGCAAATACGAGCGGGGCCACGATGGTGGCGTCGCTTTCAATAATATATTTCGGGGTGTTGATGTCGAGCTTGCCCCAGGTGATCTTTTCGTTGGGATGGGCACCCGAGTAGGAGCCGTACGAGGTCGTGGAATCCGAGATCTGGCAGAAATAGCTCCAGAACGGGATCTCGTGCATTTCCAGGTCCTGGTACATCATGGGCACCACGCAGATGGGGAAATCGCCCGCAATGCCGCCGCCGATCTGGAAAAAGCCGATGCCTTTACCGGCGCTGTTCTCCTTGTAATAGTTCGCCAGCCACACCATGTATTCGATACCGCTTTTCATCGTGCTGGCCTTCAGCTCGCCTTTATAAATGTAGGAGGCGAAAATGTTACCCATGGTGCTGTCTTCCCAGCCACCCACCACGATCGGAAGGTTCTTTTCAGCGGCAGCGATCATCCAGCTGTTCTTCGGGTCGATCTGGTAGTACTCCTTCATGACGCCGGAATTCAGGATCTGGTACATGTACTCGTGCGGGAAATAGCGCTCGCCCTTATCGTCGGCATCCTTCCAGGCCTGGTGGATATGCTTCTGGATGCGGCGGAAAGCCTCTTCCTCGGGAATACAGGTATCGGTTACCCGGTTCAGGCCGCGCTCCAGGAGGCTCCATTCCATCTCGGGGGTCAGGTCGCGCCAGTTCGGAATGCGCTCGTAGTGGTCATGGGCCACCAGGTTCATGATGTCTTCTTCCAGGTTGGCGCCGGTACAGGAGATAATGGCCACCTTGTCCTGGCGGATCATTTCGGCCAGCGAGATACCCAGCTCCGCCGTACTCATGGCACCGGCCAGGGTGATCATCATCTTTCCGCCCTCGACCAGGTGCCGCTCATAGCCTTTGGCAGCATCTACCAGTGCCGCCGC
>DATAGL010000152.1:0-3820 GCA_036263755.1 Chitinophagaceae bacterium
ACGAGGTGCTTGCGGCTAGCCCGGAAGAACCGTGACGGATCTACCTGCTCCTCCACCTCATCCAGGGAGCCTTCCAGCGGGTAGGCGGCACCCCCGGCGGTTTTCAGAAAAGTGATGTGCGCTTCGCTGTAGAAGTACAGAATCTCCTCCACCGGCACGGAAAGGAGCTGCTGGCCGCGGCGCACAAGGAACCGCTCGCGGTAGGTGGGCGTAACCGGCACCGTGGTGCGGCGCAGGGCGGTCAGCAGATCGTCTATATTCCAGGCTTTCTTATCGGCGAACGATTCCTTCAGCTGTCCCAGCTTGGCAATGCTCTGCTGCAGCGCTTCTTCCTGGATGGGCTTGAGCAGGTAATCCACGCTATGCACCTTAAACGCCTGCAGGGCATATTCGTCGTAGGCCGTGGTAAAAATCACCGGGCAGGTAACGGCCACTTCGCGGAAGATCTCAAAGCTCTGGCCGTCCACCAGCTCGATGTCCATGAGGAGGAGATCGGGCATCCCGTGCGTGCGCAGGAACTGCACGCTTCCTTCGATGCTGTCGCAGACGCCCAGGACCCGGGCGCCGGGCGCCGTTTTCCGCACCAGTGCTTCCATGCGTTCGGCGGCAATCACTTCGTCTTCGATGATCAGGATGTTCATAGACCTGCGGGTTTGATGAGCGGCACTTTTACGGTGAACCGTGCCTCCTCGTCCAGTATGATGATTTCGGGCGCGTTGAGCAGCCCGTATTTGGCGGCGATGTGCGACAGCCCCATGCCCGTGGAAGCCACCGTGCGTTTGCGTTGCCTGTTGTTTTCCACGATGAGGGTGTCGCCGGAGGTATGGATGCGCACCTCCAGGGGCTTGTGGACCGATACCTGGTTGTGCTTGACGGCATTCTCCACCAGCAGCTGAACGGTCAGGGGCGGCAGGGTATGGGCGCGGAGGTCTTCGGCCACCTCCACCACTACCCGGAGGCCGCTGCCGAACCGCGTCTGCAGCAGGAACACATAGGCCTGCGTGAACTGCAGCTCCCGGGCCAGCGGCACCACCATCCCTTCGTTGCTCTGCAGCAGGTACCGGTACACGTTCGACAGCTCGGCGATAAACTTGACGGCGCGCGGCGTATCTTTTTCCACCAGCCCGGTGAGCGTATTGAGGCTGTTGAACAGGAAGTGCGGCTTCACCTGGTTCTTCAGCGACTCGAGCTGCACCTGCAGGTTGATCTTTTTCAGCTGCTCCGTTTCCTGGGTGGCTTTGCGCCAGGCTTCCATGAACAGCAGCAGTTCGTAAAAGGCGGCCACCAGCAGGCCATAGAGGAGGCGGTCGAAAAAGCCGAAGAACATAAAGGCCACCGGTGGTATCCCCCCGGTTTCCGCCAGCGCCACATACACCAGCAGGAGGGCATACGTCGCGGCATTGACGCCTACCACCAGCAAGGCTTCCCGGCCGAAGCGGCGGCCCGACAGGCCCCGCAGGGGATGGCGCCGGTTGAAATACACCACCGCGGCCCGGTTGGTCTCCCAGAGGAGCACGGCGGTGAGAAAGGTCATCAGCAGGTTCTTGCCCAGCAGCGAGAGGTTTACCGGTTCGGCCCCCGTCAGCATATTGCTGCTCGTGAAGCTGAAGCGCAGCGCCGTGATGACAGCGATCCCGGTGAGGCGTATGCGGTAGTCGGTGACCCGTTTCAACTGCTTTTGTTTTGGATGCAGGAACAAAGTAAAGGGAAAGCGGCGCGGCCTGCAATGGTTCCCCCACCGGCTCGCCGGCGGGAAAGACCGGCCCGCAGGAAAACGGGGATGAATTGCGGGTAATGGTATGAAGAAATTCCACTCCTGGAATAGCTGCCGGTCTCAGGAGGACAGCCCTCGCGGCAGAGCCTGATTGTTCAGGCCCTGGTTTTAATCAATAAGTCATTGGACGATGGACTAATTGGTGCAAATAGGCCTGCGCCATTATTATGAAAGGCGACATTCTAATATTGTAACTTTGCCCTCTGTTGCCTTGATAGCCAAGCCAAGGAGTTTATTGAATTTGATTGTATGCTGCTTGCATATACAAAAGGCTATGTATATATTCATGGGAGCCTTTTCTGTTCGGAAGTTCGGCAGATCCAATAGTCTTTTCTCAAACGGTAAAACATTCTCCCATCCGCTTACCTGCTGATGTGATCCATTTTCCAACTCTATGATTACGTGAAATACTTGCGGTCAACCGGGCTGCACGGTTCTCTTATGCATTGCGGCTCCAGAGTGGCCCGCAAAAAGCGGGATAAGACGCCGTAGAGGAGGATAATAGAGTAGGCGCATTAGGGTAAATAACCATGCAGGCTTACCGGACTTAGGTTCAGGCAATTTTAATCAAAATGAGACTGGTGCTATGAAGATTGTTTTTCTTTCTTATGCCAATAGTTTTGAGCATCCGCTCCCGACCTTAACCCAGGAAGATGATGGCGTACAAAGGTCCATGTATCAGGCGAACAAAGGTCTGTTTCATGTACACCGGGAACCTGCTGCCAACCTGGAACGCATCAACCAAGCCCTGAGCCTCTATTTGGGCGAGTTGACGCTCTTTCATTACAGCGGACATGCTGGGCGGGACTCCCTGTTTCTGGTTGATGCACCGGTGAACGCTGCGGGGATTGCCTTCCAGTTGAAGGAAAGTGCCCGAAGAGGAGTGCTGAAGCTGGTGGTCCTGAATGGTTGTTCCACCGCCGGCCAGGTGAAAAAGCTGCTCGAAGCCGGGGTCCCTTCAGTAATTGCCACTAATGCACCAGTAGGGGATAAAAGCGCTACGGAGTTTGCCATCCGTTTTTACCACAACATCTGTCTCCGGCGGATGACAATATTGGAGGCTTTTACGGATGCCAAGGGGGCCGCCCAGCTGGCTACCATGGCCGATCTAGGAGTAAGTAAAACTACCGTACGCGGCATCGGTTACCTCGATGAGCTGGACGAATCTGCTCCATTATGGGAGTTATTTAGTACGCACCCGGACAATATCCACATAAACCCCCTTCCTTCCCTGATGATACCCCGGGACATCCGGTTTGAACCCAACGAGCTGCTAACGCAAACAATATTCGATGCCCTGGCCCAAACCGGAAACAAAAGAGTCCTGAGCATGAAGGAAGAAGAAAAGTCAGGCGGGGAAGTTACGTTGAACGATAAACAGAAAGCCATCATTAAATACCTGCCGTTTCCCATCTCCTCCCATTTGCAGAAACTGTTTACGTCGGTGGACGGTAGCGACGGCTATGATAAAATGGGCCTCCGGCGACTGGAACAAATGGGGCGCGCATACCATATCGTGATGGAGTTCTTAACCTTTATCCTGATAGCCCAATTGTGGGAGCTGAAGCTGAAAGGTATGGTCAAACAATTGCCGGATACCTTGAAAATGAAGATCAGTAATTATTTCTACTTGAACGCCCCGGAACGGGTGACCTTCGACTACTTCTCGTTTATAAAGGCATTGCGGGCATATTTCGATGAGCTGAATGACGGACAAGGAACGGATTTCTTCGTTAAGGAATTGAACCCACTACAGGAGCATATGGAAGAGGGAAAAGAATTCAGCGATGCCTGCCACTACCTTAATTTCATTTGGACGCATACCCGGCAAAAGCTCGTGGATGAGCAAAGAGCCCTGGAACTCTGTTCTGAAGCGGAGGTAATCCTTGCACAGTTTTTTAAGCACCTGGGCTTTTTACATCATTATACACTGACCAGCATTCAGAAAATACAGATCTTAAAATACCGCCATAACCTGCGGGCCCATTTCAGTCACCAGATCATCCGCCTGATGGATGCCTTTGGCACACCGGAACGGAACTACTA
>DATAGL010000153.1:0-14225 GCA_036263755.1 Chitinophagaceae bacterium
ATTCACCTATTCACCCATTGACCCATTCACCATCATGACCCGCATCGGCCTGCTTTCCGACACACACAATTTCCTGGATGAAGCCGTGTTCCGGCATTTTGAAGCCTGTGACGAGATCTGGCACGCCGGCGATTTCGGAACGGCGGCGATTGCGGAGCAGCTGGCAGCTTTCAAACCGCTGCGCGGGGTGTACGGGAACATCGACGGCAGGGACGTACGCGCGCTGTATCCCGAAAAGCTGCGCTGGCACTGTGAAAACGTCCCGGTTTTGATGATCCATATCGGGGGCTATCCCGGCCGCTACACAGCAGCAGCCAAGGCAGAGCTCCGGTCGCAAAAAACGGGGCTTTTCATTTCAGGACATTCCCATATCCTCAAAATCCAGTATGACCCCGCAGTGGAATGCCTGCACATCAATCCCGGTGCGGCCGGGCGGCAGGGCTGGCATAAAGTGCGCACGCTTGTACGCTTTGTTGTGGAAGATGCAACGATCCGCGATTGCGAAGTGATTGAACTGAACCGGTAACCGCGGAACCGCGAATTAGCTCGATTTGGATGGAGGGATTAATGGTTCCGCGCAGAGCTATGGAGAAAAAAAGAGCGAATGAGTTCTTGCTCCGTGTCCTCCTTTTCTCCTTGGCTATGCGCGAAATGTAATCCTGCAATCCCTCTCCCGACCTCACAACAGCTTTCGCTCTACTTCCCTCAGAAATGCTTCCCGGTATTTTTCACCGATCGGCAGCCGGTGCTGCTCCAGCAGCACCTGGTTGTCTTCGATGCGCCGGATGTGGCTGCGGTTGATGATGTAAGAAAGATGGATACGGGAAAAATGAGCCGGCAGGGATTCCTCCAGCTCCTTCATCCGTTTGTGCACGATATGCCGGCCGGTGCTTGTATGAAACACTACATAATCCTTCATGCCTTCGATGTAAAATACCTCGGTATACTGTACCGGGATGAGCGCCCGGCCGGATTTGAGATACAGCGTTTCCGGCTCGGTGGACGGACCCACTCTCTGTTGCTGGAGCTGCGCTTCCGCCCTGGCCACTGCTTTGAGGAAGCGATCGAACAGGATGGGCTTGAGCAGGTAATCCACAGCTGCCTTCTCATAGCTTTCTACGGCATGCTCGGCATAGGCTGTGGTGAAAACGAACAGCTGGCCCGGGGGCAGCAGCGTGGCCAGCTGCATGCCGGAAAGCTGCGGCATGTTGATGTCCAGGAAAATCAGGTCGGCCTTATCCGTTTGCAGGAAAGCCAGGGCCTCCAGTGCCGTGTGGCACTTGTGCTTTACTTCAAGGTAGGGCACGCGCGCGATGTAGTGCTCCAGCAGCCCAACAGCGTACGGTTCATCGTCAATCAGCAGGCAGGTGATCATAAAGGGGAATGTTTAAGCAGGCCCTGAAGCCCTCCGGACCAGCCTGGGTACTAAAAGTATAAGCCGTCCCGTACAGCAGCCGGAGCCGCCTTTCCAGGTTGGCCAGGCCGAGACCGCTGGTCCGTTCCGGCGGCAGCCCTGTTCCGTTGGCGGTTTCCAGGCACAGGTTTCCGTTCTCCTGGCGCAGGTGCAGCCGCACCGGGTTTTCCGGGCGCGTCTTATCCACCCCGTGCTTGAAGATGTTTTCCACCAGCGGGATGAACAGCATG
Organism: Chitinophagaceae bacterium; assembly: GCA_036263755.1. Taxonomy (GTDB): domain Bacteria; phylum Bacteroidota; class Bacteroidia; order Chitinophagales; family Chitinophagaceae; genus Flavisolibacter. Next base: position 1,645 of record DATAGL010000153.1, read on the forward strand.
GGCGGAATCATCAGCTGGTCGTTTTCCACTGCCAGCTCCAGGTCGAGCTGGACGGGATGCACCAGGCGTATCTGTTCCAGTTCCATATAGGAGGTCAGGAAGCGGATCTCGGTGTGCAGAGGCACGCGTTCCTTCGGCGCCTCGTCCACGAAATAGCGCATGATGTCCGACAGGCGGGCCACCACACCGGCAGTGCGCGGGTTGCCGGTACAGGCCAGGTAGTAAATATTGTTCAGGGTATTGAAGAGAAAGTGGGGCTGGACCTGCGCTTTCAGCAGGTTCAGTTCCGTGGCCAGGTGGCGTGTATGCAGCTCCTGCTGCTGGCGGCGCAGGGCCACAAAGGAAACGGCGATCCGCAACAGTCCACCAAAGAGAAAAGCAAGAAAGCAGGTGAGGAAAACAAAGGAGAAATGCGGCAGCTGCCAGTTGTAGAAGTTCCGGTGCAACGGCATCAGCAGGATGTTTTCCGCTGCCATGCGGACCGTAACCAGCCCGGCCAGCACCAGCGCCGCCAGGGCGAAATAGCGCATTTTATGCCGGCTGAAATAGCGCGGGATCAGCCAAAGCGCATGAACGTATACCGCCACGGCATAGGAAGCCGTTGCCAGGGTGGCGGCCCAGAAGGAAAAGGCAAACCGCTCCCACTTCTGCAGGGTATACAGCAGCAGGAAAACATAAAACAAAGACCAGCAGGCCAGTTGCAACCAACGCAGGTGCTTCATCTGCCCGCCCGGGTTCAGGGAAGATCCGGAGTGCATGCCCCGGGAAGGTCAGCAAACTTCCGCTGAAATCAAACGAACTTCGACGGTTTTCCGCTTTTTTTCGACCGATTTCCTGCCTGCCCGATCGGTCGAAAAACGGGCAGGGGGTGCCGAAAACAGTTGCCGGCCCAGAAGCGGGTTGCTAACCTTGTAACCGCGGATGGACAGGATCAGAGAAGGATGCACACGATTAGGATTGCGGGATTCTGTTGCACACAGAAGAAGAAAGGAGGTCGCAGACAAATACCTCATTGGCTCCTTTTCTCCTTTCCTCTGCGCGAAACGAAATCCCGCAATCAAAATTCCAAACCATAAACCCCAAACCCATATGTACCGTTTCCTTTTTCTCCTGCTGCCTTTTCTGTGCAGCCGCGCCGTCGCACAAACCGATCAGAAGGCGGTAGCCGAAGTAGCGCAGGCCGTATCGTATTACCTCGACGGGGGCACGTTCGGCGACAGTATTTTGTTTTCCAAAGCCTTCAACGGGCAGGGCCAGATGCTGTTCCTGCGGAACGACACCCTGCGGATCGTTACTCTCCGGGATTTTGCAGCCGGTGCCCGTAATAACCGCGTACGCCTGCAGCGCAGCACGCGCATCGATGGCATACAGGTTTTTGGGAACGCCGCCCAGGCAAAGCTGACCATCGAATTCGACACCTTTTATTTCCACGACCTGCTTTCCCTGCTGAAAACGCCGGAAGGCTGGAAGATTGTGGCCAAGATCTTTTACCGGGAAGAAAAAACCGTAAAGCCATGAAACCACTCCATACACCGATGCTTTCTTTGCACCGTAAAGCGTTCTTTTGCCTCCTCCTCCTGGCGGCCTGCTGCGTACCCGGTCGTTCTTTTGGTCAGGTGCCCCGCTTTCTTCCCGGACTGCTGCCGGCCGACGGCGTATTCGGGCTGGCCCTTTCCCCGGATGGACAATCCGTACTGGCCGTTGCCTCCCGGGGTGGACGCGATACCCTGCAGTTGCTGGAACTGCGGAAAAAGAAGGGACAATGGCAGGCACCCTCGCCTCCTTCGTTTGCCGATCCAAAGGCAAAAGACATCGACCCGTTCTTTACGCCGGACGGCTCCCTGCTGCTGTTCAATTCAAACCGCGGGCAGCAGAACCCCCGGAATTTCGATATCTGGGCGGCACCCCGCACCTCCGGAGGCTGGGGGCAGCCCTACTCACTCGGTCCGGTCGTTAATTCTGATTCTTCCGACTTCTACGCCACGGCAGCCAAAAACGGCAACCTGTATTTCAGCTCGAACCGGGCAGGCGGGGCCGGCCAGTCGGACCTCTACCTGTCCGCCTGGAAAAACGGTGCGTACACGGCACCGGTCAACCTGGGCCCGGTACTGAATACGAAAGGCCATGAAGCCAATCCGTTCATCGCGCCGGATGAATCGTACCTCATCTTTTTCGCTCAGTACGAAGGCGGCTTTGGCGATACCGATCTGTACATCTCCTTCCGCAGCGATACCGGCTGGACCCGGCCGGCGAACCTGGGTCCCCGCGTGAATACAACGCTGGGTGAGTTCTGCCCGCTGGTATCGGCCGATGGAAAGGGCTTTTATTTTTCCCGCCTGGAGCGGAAGAACGGCCGCATCTATGAAAATATTCACCACCTGCCCCTGCAGGACCTGCAGCTCCCGCTGCTGGGTACAAAAGAACAGGCTGATTCTACCGCTCTCTGGACCGCAGACATCATGCGGCCCAAAGACAGTCTGGGCACCTACCTGCAATCGCTGGCGCTGAACTGGGCCGATTTCCGGACATATGCCCGCGAGCGGGGATATGTCCGCTCGTACCGGGTGCTGGTGGCCGGTGCAGGCAGCACGGCGGAAGTCTGGCTGATCACCGAATATGTATCTGTGGAGAAACGAAAAGGTATTGAGGCCCTGTACGGGGAATACCGGCGTACGCACCCGGCCGCACCGTAAAAGGCAAGGGTCCGCGCGATCTGGCTGACCGCCTGCGGACCCTTGAATTATGGGAACCTCCGGGTTTGTAATTAAAACCAGCCACGGCCGGCACCTACTTCGCGGAAGGGCCAGGGAATGGTAGCGAGCATCACCAGCAGGCCGAGTGCATAGAAGATGGCGGAACGGCGGTGCTTCACGCGGTCGGGAACACTTTTCTTTCCCTGCGCCTTTCCTATGTGCAGCAGGGCAATGGCGATGAGCATACCCACCATATGTTCAATGGCATAGAAACGAATGCTATCATTTTCCATAACTCCACCCATTCCCAATTCTTGAATTCTTTTCAACCCCCAATCACCAGCTGCCCACAGGTACAGGCCGATGAGCAGCATCAGGTCAGCCGCAATGGTCAGGAACAGGCCTACCTTGCGGTCGCCGTTGTCGTAAGCGCGGTTTCCGGCGCTCATGCTTTTGAACAGGGCAATGAGTAAAAGGAGCAGAACGACCCAACGTCCGATGCTGTGCACATCTACCAGGATATTATACATGCTTGAGCGGTTTTAGTTGCGCCAAAGATAAGTAACCGCAGATTAGCACGATGAGTAAGGATTGGCAGGATTGGATTACAGGATGAAAGCTTTTTAAGGAAAGTGAAGCAGTGTCGATTATGGTGTCCAGTACTACAGCAAAAGCACATGCCCTACACAATCCTCAAACACAAATCGTACATCATACATCGTACATCGTAAACCGTACCTCACTTCACCCGCACATACACTTCCCGCAACCGGATGTTTTCCGGCCCGATGCCCAGGTCCTTCAGGGGCTCTTCACCGGATTGAATGAGTGTGTCGCCGCGGAACTCCAGGGTAAAGTGGAAGTCTTTTCCTTCATAGGGGAAATAAGAGCAGTACGTGAGGTGCTCGGTATATTTCTGGCCGTCCAACGTATAGGTGCCGCCACCGGCCGAAAAGGAGCGGTTGCGGGCGGCTGCCGTATCTTTCACGCCGGTGGAATGGTTCAGGAAGGCAAAGTGGGATCCGTTCAGGATCTTGATCATTTCCGTGCCGGGCACCAGGGTGGATACCGCACTGTCTTTTTCAAAGCGTTCAGCCGCCACCAGGCGCCAGCTTCCCTGTAGCTTTGCAGTAGGTTCCTGCTTGGAGTCCTGTTTGGGCTCCTCGCCGGAAGCACAACTCATAAGAAAGAATAACCCGAGCGTATAGCATGCATATTTCATATCGTTAGGTGGCAGTTTGCTTTGGTTTGTAATGTTTCGGAGAAAGCAGAATCGCTTCCGTCCTTACCGGCGAGCCCGATCTGCGTTTGTGCATGAACGTCAAGCCGCAGGCTCAAATTAATCCTTTCACCCGAAAATGCAAACAAACCGGAACCGATGCTTTCGGCCGAATCCGGTGCAAACCGTACCTGTGCAGGGAGGAAGCGAACAGGCATTCATTGACGACAGGTGAACCGGCTATCGTGCTAGGTTTACTTGTCTCCTATCCATTCCGCCATGAAAATATTCGTTTCGCGGGTGCCGCCGTTGTTGCGGTTGCTGGAGAAAAGGAGGCGTCGGCCATCGTAGGAGAACATGGGAAAGGCATCAAAGCCGCGGTCGCGGCTGATCTTGCGCAAACCCGTACCATCGGCATTTATCAGGTACATATTGAACGGAAAGCCCCTGGGGTATTCATGGTTGCTGCAAAACAGGATGCGGCCGTCGGGCGTAAAGTTGGGTGCCCAGTTGGCCTGGCCCAGCCGGGTAACCTGGCGGGCATTGCTGCCGTCAACATTGGCCACCCATACCTCCATACGGGTGGGTGCCACCAGTCCGTCCGCCAGCAGCTCCCTGTATTCCTTTACTGCATCAGCCCCTTCGGGTCGGCTCGCCCTCCAGACCAGCTGCCGGCCATCGGCACTGAACCAGGCACCTCCGTCATAACCCAGCGTGTTCGTGATCTGCCTTGTTTTCCCGCTTGGCAGGTCCATGATGTACAGGTCAAGGTCGCCGTTGCGGGTAGAAGTGAACACCATCTGCCGGCCATCGGGCGAAAGGGTCGCTTCCGCATCATAACCGGGCGTATTGGTCAGCTGCCGGACAATTTTGCCGTCCAGCGAAGCCTGGTACAGGTCGTAGCTTGCAAAAACGGGCCAGATATAACGGTTGCCGTATTTGCTGCGGTCGGGTACCGGCGGGCAGCTGTCGCCACCGCCCTGCGTGGAAGCGTACACGATGTGGCGGTTGTCGGGCAGGAAGAAAGCACAGGTGGTGCGTCCCTTGCCGGTACTGACCATTTTATATTGAAAAGGTTGTCCTTCTTCCGGAACCGGCCCGGCAAAGATCTGGTCGCAGGGTATGCCGTCCTTTACCGAGGTGCGCTGAAATACGATCCACTTTCCATCATAACTCCAGTAGGCTTCGGCATTATCCCCACCGAAAGTCAGCTGCCGCACGTTGCGGAAATGGGTCTCTTCGGGATACTGCAGCGTATCCGCCGTCCGGCTGCCGGCGGCGCTCTGCTGTCCCGTGGCAGTTAACAGGAGGATCAGGCAAAGCGCAAAGGAAAGGGAAAGTAGCCGCATAGGTAAAGGTTGTGCACCAAAGGTAACGGGTGTACCGGAATGGTTAAAATGAGCGGCGGAACGAAGCGAGTGCTTAGTTTTGGCCTATGTTCCGTTTTGTATGTTTCTTTATCCTGGCAGGACTGTTCCTGGCCGGCTGTTCCGGCGCCGAAGCAGAAAACAGCCTGCTGCGCCAGCCACCCTTTGCCGCCCTGACCGACAGTATCGGCGACGCTCCGGACAACCCGGGCCTGTATTACCGGCGCGGTGTACTGCTGTACCGCAACGGGCAGCCCGCCCTGGCGCAGGCCGATCTTCAGCGGGCCTGGTCGCTGGAGCCGCGCGAGGAGTTTGCCCTGAGCCTGACCACACTCCTACGGGAGAAAAGTCCTGATTCGGCCCTGCAATTCCTGCGCGGAGCGACTCAAAAAATACCGGGCAGCCTTGCCCTGCAGGTAGGCCTTGCCCGGGGCTACCAGCAGAAGGGAGACGGCGGCGCAGCCCTTCGTATCGCCGACACGATCATTGCCCGCTACCCCGGGCAGCTGGATGCGCTGCAGCTGCGCGCCGAGCTGCTGCGCACGGCCGGACGGGACGGGGATGCCCTCCGGACCCTGGAACAGGCCTACCGCTACGCCCCTTCCGACGCCGAACTGGCGCATAACCTGGCCTTCGCTTATGCCGAAGCGAATCATCCGAAAGCCCTGCAGCTGGCCGACTCGCTGATCAAGGCGGATGTGCGCGGACAACATGCCGAGCCCTATTATTTCAAAGGGGTTTATTTTGCCAATACCGGCCAGGCGGCGCGGGCACTGGCTGAATTCGACGAGGCGATCCGCCGCGATTATAACTTCCTGGATGCCCATATGGATAAAGGACGCCTGCTCCTGGAACAAAAAAAAGCAAAGGAAGCCCTCCAGGCTTTTCAACTGGCCGCCCGGATCACGCCCACCTATGGGGATGCCTATTTCTGGACCGGCAAGGCCCAGGAAGCACTGAACCAGCCTGCCGAAGCAAAACTGAACTACCAGCGGGCCTATGAGCTGGATAAATCGATGACTGAAGCGAGGCAGGCAGCGGAAAGGATCAGATAACGAAGTTTGGCGTTTGGGTTTTGGTATTTGGGGTTAAAAACCAATAAGCAATATTCAATGTTCAATATTCAATGTACAAATAAAAGCTGAAGTTCATCTTTGAACCTTGAATATTGAACATTGAATATTGCTTATTTCCCTTCACTTAAAAGGGCTACTTACCGGATAAACGCCAAACCCCAAACATCCCTATCTTGCGCCCCAAATGCAACCGTATGCCCCTGATCGCACCCTCCTTTTTAGCCGCCGACTTTCTTAACCTGGAACGGGAAACCCGCATGGTGAACGAAAGTGAAGCCGACTGGCTGCACCTGGATGTAATGGACGGACTGTTTGTACCCAACATATCCTTCGGGCTGCCGGTGATCGAGCAGATCCGCAAAGCCACGCAGAAAGTGTGCGATGTGCACCTCATGATCATGAACCCCGGCCAGTATGCGGAAGCGTTCAAGGCCGCCGGAGCCGACGTGCTGACGGTGCATATGGAAGCCTGCACGCACCTTCACCGGAACATAGAACAGATCCGCTCGCTGGGCATGCAGGCCGGCGTGGCCCTGAACCCCCATACCCCTGTCAGCACCCTGCACGACATCCTGCACGATATCGACCTGGTTTGCCTCATGAGCGTAAACCCCGGTTTCGGCGGACAGAAATTCATTCCCCACACCCTGCATAAAATCCGGGAACTCCGCCAGCTGATCAACGAGCGCGGACTGAACGTGAAGATCGAAATCGACGGAGGTGTCACCCTCGACAATGCCGCTTCCATCGTAGAGGCCGGTGCCGACGTGCTGGTGGCCGGCAATACCGTTTTCCGCGCGCAGGATCCGAAGGCGGTGATTGCGCAGCTGAAGCGGATATGATACCGGCGGTTGCGGGATGGAAATGTTCAATACGCAATAATCAATACGCAATGTTCAGGTGAGGCACTTTCCAGTAAGGATGGGGAATACATGACCTGGGGCATTGAAAGTTGTATATTGAATATTGAATATTGCTTTCAATTCTTCCCATAAGCATGTAGCTTGCAGGCAATTCTGATAAACGTGAAAATCCGCCTCTGCTTCCTGTCCCTTATCTGCCTGTTCTTTGTTTCGGGCTTTGCCCAGAAAAAAGGGGCCACCGTCAGCGGACGGGTGCTCGACGAGGAAGAAACCCCCCTGTCTTCCGTTACCGTCACCATTCTGGGGCAGGCTGGCGGCACCACCACCAACGATTCGGGAGCTTTCCGGCTGCGTGTTCCCACCGACCGGGCGTTTGCCCTCTTGTTTTCCTTTACCGGGTACAAAACCTACCAGCAGAACTTTCTCCTGAACGAAGGGGAAGCGGAAGAGATCACGGTACGCCTCGAAAAAGGCGGTACCACCTTGCAGGAAGTGGTGGTCAGCGATAACCGGGACCGCGCAGAGGCCGGGCTCATCCGTCCCAACCCGAAATCCATCCTCAACCTGCCGGCGCCGGTTACGGGGGTGGAAAGCCTGATCAAGGTATTCGTAGGCTCCAACAACGAGCTGACCTCCCAGTATAACGTCCGCGGGGGTTCTTATGACGAGAACCTCATTTACGTAAACGACTTCGAGATCTTCCGCCCGTACCTGGTACGCAGCGGTCAGCAGGAAGGCCTGTCCTTTATTAACCCGGAACTGGTACGGAACATCCAGTTTTACAACGGGGGGTTCGGTGCCCGCTACGGCGACAAGATGAGCTCTGTACTCGATATCCAGTACAACAGGCCCCGCACTTTCGGCGGCTCGGCCTATGTGAGCCTCCTGGAACAGGGCCTGCACCTGGAAGGCCTTTCGGGGAACAGTAAGTTTTCCTACCTCATCGGTGCCCGGAACCGCAGCAACCGCAACCTGCTGGCCAGCCAGGAAACCGTGGGCAGTTATGTGCCCTCCTCTTCCGACATACAGGCACTGCTGCATTACCAGTTCAGTCCGAAATGGCAGGCTGAGGCGCTCGGCAACTTCTCCTCCACCCGGTTCAGCCTGGTGCCTGCCTACAGCCAGCTAACCTCATCGGTCTTCTCCCCTTTCTTTACCGCCAATCTCGGCGTGGACATTTACTTCGAAGGGCGCGAAAAAGACGCGTACAGCACAGGCATGCTCGGCCTTTCCGCCACCTACCAGCCGGACCGCCACCTGCGCCTCAAATGGCTCCTTTCACGGTTCGAGAACGACGAGGAAGAGAACATCGACATTGCCGGCGCATACCTGTTCGGCGACCGCGAATTCGACAAATCCAAGCCTACGTTCGGCACCATCGTTAACCCGCTGGGCGCCGGAGTGTTCCACAATTTTGCCCGTAACCGGCTCAACATCATTGATTACAACCTGGCACATAAAGGTTCGCTGGAGAGGGGCCGGCACCTGCTGCAGTGGGGGCTCGGGGCCAACCGCACTTCCATCGTCGACCGGCTGCACGAATGGGAACTGCAGGATTCGGCCGGCTATACCCTTCCTTTTGAGCCGGGTGCGCCGCTGCGGCTGAACCGGACTACCAGATCTAACGCCGATCTCACCATCCTGAAGCTCAACGGGTACCTCCAGGACAACCTGGTGTTCCGCGATTCGGCCCGTACAATTACGCTTCAGGGAGGCATCCGGTTCAACTACAATGACCTGAACGGCGAATGGCTGCTGGCGCCCCGCGCCGGCGTATCGCTCAAGCCGAACTGGAAACGCGATGTTGTGCTGCGGGCAGCGGCCGGGGCTTATCATCAGCCGCCTTTCTACCGCGAGCTGCGCCGCTCCGACGGTACGCTGAATACGGAGGTGAAAGCGCAGCGGAGCTGGCAGGCCGTAGCCGGGCTGGATTATAATTTTAAAGCGGGAAACCGGGTGCTCCGCCTGATCACCGAAGCGTATTACAAGCACCTGACCCGCGTGGTTCCCTATGATATCGACAATGTGCGGGTCCGCTACTTTGGCACCAATAACGCGCGGGCTTATGCTACCGGGCTGGAACTGCGCCTTTTCGGGGAGCTGGTGAAGGATGCGGAAAGCTGGGTTTCGCTTTCTTTTATGCGGACGCGGGAAAACCTGGAGGGAGATGTTTACCAGCAGTATACGCTGGATGAGGAAAACAAGCCGGTGGATTCGGTCACGGTGGAAGGCGGCTGGCTGCGCCGGCCTACGGACCGGCTGATTACGTTCGGGATGTTTTTCCAGGACTATTTGTCCACGAACCAAAACTTCAAGGTATTTATCAACGGCCTGTACGGCACCAACCTGCCCTATAATATACCCGGCAGCGTGCAATACCGCAATGCCCTGCGTATTGAACCGTATATCCGCGTGGACCTCGGCTTCAGCGCCTTGCTGCTCGATACCGACCGCGGCAACCGGCGCAGCCGCAGCCCCTTCCGCAACTTCCAGAACATCTGGGCCAGCCTGGAAGTCTTCAACCTTATCGACCGGCCCAATACCATTTCCTACCTGCTGATCAAGGATTTTGCCAACAACACCTTTACCATGCCCAACCGCCTGACCCCCCGGCTGCTGAATGTGAAGCTGGTAGCGCGGTGGTAGGAGGGTTTGGAGTTATGGTTTACAGGAGGGATGTTTCTTTTGATTGAAGAGGAAAATAAGCAATATTCAATTCGCAATTTTCAAGGTACAAGTAGAAGGAAGCTTCCCATATTTGAATATGGCATATTGAACATTGAATATTGAATATTTGCTCTCTGCTGAACCACAAACCACTAACCACAAACTATAAACCCTCCCCTGCCGGCTTTTTTCGTTCCCAGAACGGGTCTTCGTATTCAGGAACCGCTTTCTCTCCGGACAGGTAAGCTTCCATTTCGGCCAGCTGGCTGCGGCCCGCCGACGATTCTATTTGCGGGAAGAGGTACCGCTCTTCAAAACGGATATGGGCCTCGAGGACGGCCGCCAGGTGCTCGAGCCGCTCAGGACTGGCGTATTCCCGGAGGTCCTCCAGCTGACGCCGGACGGCCCGGTGTTCGTCAAACAGCCGCTCCATCATCGGATGCTCCAAAGGAAGCACGCCGGCCAGTACCGTTTCTTCCCGTTCCATGTGTATTTCCAGGTGCTCTTTTCCGAACCACTGGACAAAACAGAAAATCCGGTCGGCAGGAATGCCTTTCCGGAGGCCCTGGCGGATCTTCCAGACGGCCAGCAGACCTTCATGGTGTTCGCGCGAAAGGGGGGCCAGTTCATGGCTGCGCCGGATGGGTTTTGGGCTTTGCATGCATCAAAGCTATACCGCTCCGAACCGGAAATACCTGACTTGCATCATCCCTAGACCTGACATTAGGACAAAAAATCAGGAACCGTCAATGGATGATGCCGGTACTTCGCCGGGCAAGACAAAAGGGGCTGAACCATGGCTGCCAAAACAGCACCGGGTTGTCCAGCATCCGACCGGAATTGTTAAAAATGTAGGGCGTTTCAATATCCATGAACCGCCTGCAGGAGTGCGTATAGGCCGAAACCCGCGTGCACCGGGCACTCCGGAACAGCTCTTCATTACGAAGGGAAAAGGGCTGTTTTCGGGGTACCTGTCTTAACAGTCGGGGCCGATTTGCGGCATAATTTTTAATACACAATTGTGTATAACTGCTCCGATCTTTCTAGCCCGTAAAGCGCTAACTTGTAGGAAAGGGAATTCCCCTGTGGAGCAGAAAATGCCGGCCCTTGCCGGGATGTTAAACTTTAAACAAATTGAGCATTGAGAGAAACGATTATCAACCTGGAAACCGTCAATCCGATCGAATTCTTCGGCGTCAACAACGGTAAGCTGGATATTCTCAAGAAAAAATTCCCCCTGCTGAAAATCCTTTCCCGGGGCACCCAACTGAAACTGAGCGGAGCACCTGAACAGGTGGATGGGGCAAAGGATAAAATCAACCTGATCGTTCAATACCTGGAACGCAACGGCCATATGAGCGAGAATTATTTTGAGCAGATCCTCGGCGGCGATGACGCTGAAACGGTCGACAACTTTGTGGACCGCAACCCTAATGACATTCTTGTTTTCGGACCGAACGGAAAAACCGTACGTGCCCGGACCGCCAACCAGAAACGGCTGGTGACAGCCTCTGAACGGAATGACATTGTCTTTGCCATCGGTCCCGCCGGTACGGGTAAAACCTATACCGCGGTAGCCATGGCCGTACGTGCCCTGAAGAACAAGGTGGTCAAGAAAATCATTCTGACCCGTCCCGCGGTGGAAGCCGGCGAAAGCCTGGGTTTCCTGCCCGGCGACCTGAAAGAAAAGATCGACCCCTACCTGCGGCCGCTTTACGATGCGCTGGACGACATGATCCCTGCCGACAAGCTCGGCTACTACATGAGCACCCGCACCATCGAGATCGCGCCACTGGCTTACATGCGCGGCCGGACGCTGGACAACTGCTTTATCATCCTCGATGAGGCGCAGAACGCGACCGACCTGCAGCTGAAGATGTTCCTTACCCGGATCGGCGGCAACGCCAAGGCCATCATCACCGGTGACCTTACCCAGGTGGACCTTCCGCGCAACCAGCGCAGCGGCCTTGCCAAGGCCAGCAAGATCCTCCGCAACATCGACGGTATCGGCTACATTGAGTTGGATGAGGAAGATGTGGTGCGTCACCGCCTCGTTAAAGCCATCCTTAAGGCATATGACAAGGAAGGCCAGCGCGAACAGGAACTGGAAGAAGCAGAAAAAAAAGAACGGAAAGCCCGGTACTTCAATGATCGCGAACGCGACCGTGACCGCGACCGGGATTAACCGATATTCCTTTTTACAAAGCCGGCGGAAAGGTACCGCCGGCTTTTTCATTTTACACAGCGTGGGACGGAAGAACAGACAATTAACAAAGGAAGAATGACGAAGGAAATAATAAACCCTTTCATCCGATACTTCACCCTTCTTTATTCGTTAATCTTCTGTTCTTCTGTTCCCTCCCTCTTATTCTACCCTGCCGCTAGGCTTTCCACCGGAATGCGAATCTTCAGGGTTTATTTCACCGGCATCCCGATCCCTGTTACATTTGCGGCATGAAACGTTTTTTCAGCCTGGCCTTATCGGCCCTGCTCCTCGCCTGCGGCAACGGCGACCGTGAGCCGGAAGCTGCCGCACCGGCCTCCGAAAACGAAGAAGATGCGGCGCGCAACTTTATCCGGGCGGTGCTGGATGCCGATTTTGCGCAGGCACAACGGTTCATGATCGTTGATTCGGTGAACAGCCAGTACCTGAACAACAGTGAACGGATCTTCCGGGAGCGGCTTAGCCCACAGGA
>DATAGL010000154.1:0-1839 GCA_036263755.1 Chitinophagaceae bacterium
TATATTCCATCAGGTCGTCTTCGATCAGTTCCTCGTCGTTTCCTACTACCTCGTAGCTTTTGAAGGTACCGGATACCGGTACGCCATTGTTATAGGTGTAAGTGAAAATGTTGTGGAAGCCTTCTTCCCTGTTTTCCACGCGGGTCACGTTGCCGGCGTTGTCGTAAGTGATGGTGGCGTTCTCGGAGTTGTCGGCATTTTTGAAGGAGGTGAGGCGCTTGTTGCCATCGTAAGTGAAGGTATATATGGAAACCTCGCCGTTCTCTGTTTCGGTAAGCTTCTTCAGCAGCTTGGCACCGGGAGGCTGGGGTTGACCGCCGCCGTTGTCGGGTTTTACAGGATCTTTTTCACAGGAAGTCAGTACCAGGGAAGCGGCTGCCGCAAAGAGCAGAAAAAACTTTTTCATAATCAGTTGTTTGGTTGGTTAAGATTGCAGGTGCAATATTCAGCCAATGCCAAAGCCGGAACAACCGCAGCGTGTGCGAACTGCTTCAGGGAACGCATGAACTGAGGGAGGACGTTGCATGAGGTACGATTTACGATGTACGGTGTACGATGTACGGTGTACGATGTACGGTATGTGGCTGCAACACGGAGTGGTGATGTACTACAGCATGGTGCTGCCGGATGGGGAATGCCTGCCGGTATACGCAAAGCCGGACACCGGACCATCGTTTGTTTAATCCACCCACCCGTACATCGTACATCGTAAATCGCACATCCAAAATGCCCGTTGTCTCAGCCAGATTCGCTCCTCGCTGTTCCTTTCCGGAAGTACAGGTAGATCCATGCGCTTACCGAGATTGCGGCCGTTCCGTAGAACAGGGCGGGCATGCGTTCGATATGGTCGGCAAAGAAGGAGCCGGCAAGCAGCGCCCCGAGCCCGATGCCTGCTTCCAGGGCAATGTACATGGTGGCCATGGCCCGGCCCCGGTGTTCGGGATGACTCAGGTCGGCGGTCCAGGCAGAAGAGGCCGGTGAGAACAGCCCGGTGGAAAGGCCATATAGGAAGGCAGCGCTGAGGAGCCAGGCAGGCGAAGTGGCCGCTCCCATGCCCGCGAGCGACAGGACCAGCAGCACCGTAGCGATCTTCAGCACCACCACCCGCCCGTGCCGGTCGGAGGCGCGGCCGGCCACAAACCGCACCAGCAGCGAAGAGAGCGTGAACACGACGAAGAACATACCCTTGTTGCGGACGCCCAGGTGCTGGCTCCAGTCGGGGATGAGCGTAAGCACGGCGCCATAGGAAATATAGCCGAGAAAGGTAACAATGGCTGCCGGCAGCGCACCCCGGTCGATGAGTTCGGAGGTGCGTATTTTCAGCTGGGCGGGATGAAACCGCTGCCGCTCCGTCAGCGTCTCCTTCAGGTTGAAAAGGATGCCGATGGACAGAAGCGCAAACAGCGAGGAGCAGTAAAAAAGAACATCAATGGAGTAGTGGCCGGTGATCCAGCTGCCGATGGCCGGACCAATGGCCATGCCGGTACTGAAACAGATGCCGTGAATGCCCATGGCCTCGCCCCACCGGCTCTGCGGAATAACGTCGGCGATGTAGGCAGCTGTGGCGGTAGGCTTGAAACCGGTGGAAAAGCCATGAAACAGGCGCAGCCAGAGAAAGCCGCTCACGGAGGCCAGCAGCGGGTACAGGAACCCGCATACAAAACACACCAGCGAGCCGATGGCCATGACCGGCACACGACCGATGGTATCGGTGAGCTTGCCGCTGAACGGGCGGGAGATGCCGGCAGTAAGGGTGAACAGGGCAATGATCAATCCCTTGTATTCGGCTCCCCCTAGGCTGCTGAGATAGAACGGCAGCTCCGGTATGAGCATGTTGAA
>DATAGL010000155.1:0-1594 GCA_036263755.1 Chitinophagaceae bacterium
TCAACCCGATCGGCTTTGGCTCCTGCATGTACAACCTCTCCTACTCCTGGGCGATCCTGAACTCGAAAAAGGACACGGTATTCAAAAGCACGCAGGGAACACCGAGATTCAACTTCACGAAAGAAGACCTTTACACGGTTACCTTGACGGTGAAGACGGTTCCCGGAGGCTACTGCGCCGCAAACACCACCCGGACGGCTTCCTCCGTTTTAAAGGTGGCCAAGGAAGGTGGTAAAGACGGAGCGCCTGCGCCCAATATGTACTCGGCCAATACGCTGGGCACGCTGATCTCTGCCTATGCCATGGATGACAAGGGCCAGGTGATCTCCGGCCCCTACGATCATTTCGATCCGTTTCCCGCGGACAATGCCGTAACCGCTGCCCTGTCCATGGACGACAAAGGCAACTACTTTTACCTGCCTACGTTTATGAGAGGCAATACGGCCATCAAGCAGGGCGGTGTGGTGGAAATCTGGGCGGTGGATAAAAAAGTAAGCAACCAGCCCGTAGTGATTGCCCGCTTCGACATGAACGGCTCCAGCACCACGGAACTGGGTCTTTTCCGGATGGGACTCGACCAGAAAGGCAATGCCTGGATCCTGGCCGGAGACGGGGCCAATATGTACGCTGCTACTTTTAAGACCAACGGAACGAAGGTGATGAACACCAGCGATATACAGGCTTTCCCGGTACCTTTCGAAAACGGCTCCGCCGCTGATTTCGAATCCGGCGACCTTGCCTTCGACAATAAAGGGAATATGTACGTACTGGCCGGCAGCTCCACCGGTACCAACATTTACACGATGTCCACCAACACTTCCAGTCCCCGGCTGACCAAGCGGTGGAAAGTAGCCGATGCCAACGGCAACAACTTCGGCATGTCGGTTACCGGCACCGTTTTCGATGCCAAAGGCAACATGTACTTTTCAGCGCTGGATGGCATTTACTATATCGACGACGAGGCCGTCAGCGCCGTAACGGCCACTGCCACCGTGAAAAAAGTGAGTGAGAATTTCGGATTGATGGACCTCGCTACGAGCCAGTTCCCCGCTGCCTGGGTTGCCCCCTTTGACGGCGTGGTGCTGCCGGTAAAACTCATCCGCTTTTCCGGTGCGGTAACCGGGGAAAAAGCGCACCTGAGCTGGAAGGTCGCTTCGAATGAAACCGGCAGCCATTTCGAACTGGAAAGAAGCCACGACGGCCACCGGTTCAAAACGCAGATGGTGGTGTTCAATACCGAAAAGCCGGGCGAGGCCACCTATCAGTTTGCCGATGCCGCACCCCTTTCCGGTAAAGCCTATTACCGGCTGAAAATCGTCAACCAGAATCGTTCGGAAACTTATTCCAACGTCGTTTTCCTCGAAAGCGGGGCCATGCAGGGAGCCGCCATTACGCTGCTCCAGAACCCGGTGCACAGTGCGGTTACGTTCCACTATGCCGCAGCAGAAAATACGCAGGCACAGATCTCCGTTTACACGATCAGCGGAATTAAAGTGCTTATGCAGAAGCATAACCTTCAAAAAGGAAGCAACAGCATCAGCATCCCGCTGAACCCGGTGCAGCAGAAAGGAATGTATATCCTGGAAGTGAAGTC
>DATAGL010000156.1:0-1830 GCA_036263755.1 Chitinophagaceae bacterium
ATTCACCGCGTGATCATCCGCGACAATGGCTGCGGGATTCCGGAGGAAAACATTTCCCGCCTGTTCGAACCGTACTATACGTCGAAGCGCAACGGTATGGGACTGGGACTAGCCGCCACGCTGAACATCCTGCAATCGCACAAGGCCCATATTGACGTAACCTCCGTGGTGAACAAGGGAACGGCCTTTACCATTACCTTTCCGACGGCCTGAGCAGGTGCAGCTTAAGTGGTGAGTTTATTCGGGCGCTGGTGCATGATGTAAAACAGCAGCCCGCCGATGGCAGGGGCGGCAATCACGGCAATGAGCCAGAACCGCTTCTGGAAGGGCTTCATGTCGTGACGGGCGATCACATCGATGACGCCCCAGATCCAGTGGATGCCCCCCAGCACGACAGCGGCAATGACCATCCAGTCACCGGCATGGTATCCGTACGCTTTTACGCCCACACCGATGATGACGAGGAGGATGCTGAAAATGCCGAGTATAAAATTGGGGTGTTTCAGATTTTTCATAACTGTTCGTTTTGTTCGTCAAATGTTCTTTTCCGCGCTTTCCTATTGTTTGTCAATTAAAATCTGTGCCATTTCAGTCTTTTGGGCAACCCGGAACCGGTTTCCGGACGTTTCCGGAGGCAATCTTTACCAGCAAGGCGGTCCTGTTTAAAAGAATAAATGCGGAGCTTCGAATTTCGTAAACATGCGATTGCGGAGGGGCACCTTATGGCGGCCGGACACCCGTTACCCGCCGCATTGGGACCATGCCGTCTGTCTGCCCAATGCTTTACGCGCAGGCAGGCCAAAGGTGGCCTCAGGTATCCAGGTAGGATACCGGTACCTCTTTCGATTCCCGCTTGATGATGAACACGGCCGTATCCTTCGGCCGGATGCCGTGCCCGGCCTGCAGGGCATACATCTTGGTAAATTCTGCCCCGAAATAAAGAATAAGGCTGGTGTAGTATACCCAGGAAAGAATGATGATGATAGAGGCCGCTGTGCCGTAGGTCACGCCCAGGTTCGCCGTACTCATGTACAGGCCGATGGCGTATTTGCCCAGCAGGAAAAGCAAGGTAGTAAACACGGCCCCGATAAAGGCGTCGCGCCACGAAATGATGGCATCGGGCAGCACTTTAAAGATAACGGTGAACAGACCGCTGATCACCACTATGATCACGATGGTATTGATCACGTAAAACAGGTAGACGGTGTAGTCATCGAAGAGCCGGGTGAGTTTTTCGCTCAGCAGGCCCAGCAGGGCACTGACAATGAGTGAGACCAGCAGGATAAAGCCCATGCCCACAATGAGGGAAAAGGAAAGGAGCCGGTTGATCAGGAACTTGAGCCAACCCTTTTTGGGTTTTGCCTTTACCGACCAGATAAAATTGATCGAGTCCTGCATTTCCGTGAACACCCCCGTTGCGCCAATGAACAATACAATGGCGCCAATGATGGCGGCCACGGTGCCGGCCTCATTGTGCTGGATGTTGTAAATGATATCCTGTATCTGCAAGGCCGCTTCGGGACCGATCAGGTCTTTGAGCTCACCGTAGATCTTGCCCTGGACCGCTTCGCGGCGGAACACGATCCCGGCCAGCGAGATGATGATCATGAGCAGGGGACCCAGGGCGAAAACCGTATAATAACTCAAGGAGGCGCTGAGCTTAAAGGCATTGTCTTCTACGAAACCGATGCCTGCATGTTTCAATGCTTTCCAGAATATCCTGACCTGCTTCATCCGTACTGTGCCTTTGTGGTGATTGCTGCGAATCGCATACCTGCATTTATGGATGACCCCGCTCCTGTGGAAAAGGCTACACAGAAGTTAATGTTG
>DATAGL010000157.1:0-2666 GCA_036263755.1 Chitinophagaceae bacterium
GATATTATGCTGGCCGCGGATCACCTGATTGATATCGGTCCGAAGGCCGGCTTTCACGGGGGCCGGGTCATCTCGCAGGGAACGCCTGAAGAAGTGCTGGCCTCCGCCAGTCTCACCGCCTCCTTCCTCAACGGGCAAAAAGAGATCGCCCTGCCTTCCGAACGCCGCAAGGGCAACGGCAAGTACATCGAGATCAAAGGGGCCTCCGGTAACAACCTGAAGAACGTCAGCGTGAAGCTTCCGTTAGGAAAGCTGATCGTGGTGACCGGGGTCAGCGGCAGCGGTAAGTCCACACTGATCAACGAAACGCTGTACCCGCTCCTGGCGCAGCATTGCTATAACAGCCGGGTGACACCTATGCCCTTCAAGTCGGTGGCCGGGCTCGAACACATCGACAAGGTGATCGAGATCGACCAGTCGCCGATCGGGCGCACGCCGCGTTCGAACCCCGCCACCTACTGCGGGTTCTTCACCGAGATCCGGCAGCTCTTCGCCTCCATACCCGAGGCCAAGATCCGCGGGTACAATGCCGGCCGTTTTTCCTTCAATGTGAAAACGGGCCGCTGTGATGTGTGTGAAGGCAGCGGGCTGCGCACCATTGAAATGAACTTCCTGCCCGATGTATACGTGCATTGCGAAAAGTGCAACGGCAAGCGCTACAACCGCGAAACGCTGGAGATCCGCTACAAGGGTAAGTCCATTGCCGATGTGCTGGACCTGACGGTGGAAGAAGCGGTGGAGTTTTTTCAGGCGGTGCCTTACATCTACCGCAAGATCAAAGTGCTGGAAGAAGTGGGCCTGGGCTATATCACGCTGGGTCAGTCGGCCGTAACCTTGAGCGGGGGGGAGGCCCAGCGGGTGAAGCTGGCCACCGAGCTGGCGAAGAAAGACACGGGCAAAACCTTTTACATACTGGATGAGCCGACCACCGGCCTGCATTTTGAAGACATCCATCACCTGCTCGAAGTGGTGAACAAGCTGGTGGACCGGGGCAACTCGGTGCTGGTGATCGAGCACAACATGGATGTGATCAAAGTGGCCGACCACATCATCGACCTGGGTCCCGAAGGCGGATCGGGTGGCGGCAAGATCCTCTTTGAAGGCACGCCCGAAGCCCTGGTAAAAGTAAAAGGCAGTCATACGGGTCAGTTCCTGAAGCTCGAAATGAAAACCGGAGTGGCGCAATTAAGCTGAGAGCGAATGTGCAGATGTGCGGATGTGCAGATGGATGGCGATCATGAATAGAAACGGAGTGCCGCATTCTATAAAATCAGCACATTTGCACATCTGCACATCTGCACATCTGCACATTCGCACTTTGCAACATCCTAAATCGTACATCGTAAATCATACATAAAATGGTTCCTCTTGCCGAACGCATGCGCCCCCGCTCCCTGGATGACCTGGTTGGACAGCAGCACCTCACCGGCCCGGGCAGCATCCTGCGTACGGCCGTGGAGTCGGGCCGTATCCCGTCCATGATCCTCTGGGGGCCGCCCGGTACCGGCAAGACCACCATCGCCAACATTATTGCCCATACCCTGCAGTCGGCCTTCTTTCAGCTCAGCGCCATCTCGGCCGGCGTAAAGGAAGTGCGCGACGTGATCCAGCAGGCCGGCCGCACGAAGGGCGCGATCCTGTTCATCGATGAGATCCACCGCTTCAACAAAGGCCAGCAGGATGCGCTGCTCGGCGCGGTTGAGAAAGGGACCGTCACGCTCATTGGCGCCACCACGGAAAACCCTTCCTTTGAAGTGAACAGCGCCCTGCTCAGCCGCTGCCAGGTGTACGTGCTGAAATCCCTGACCAACGAAGACCTGGACACGCTGCTGCGGCAGGCGCTGGAACGCGACGAGTGGCTCCGCACCCAGGCCGTAGTGCTGGAGGAAACCGATGCCCTCATCCGGATCTCGGGCGGCGATGCCCGCAAGATCCTCAACCTGCTCGAGCTGGTGGTACAGCAGCTGACTGCCGGAGAAGAAAGTCCTGCCCGGATCACCGATGAAAAAGTAATGGACATTGCCCAGCAGCGGATTGCCTTGTACGACAAGAGCGGGGAGCAGCACTATGATATCATTTCCGCCTTTATCAAATCCATGCGCGGCAGCGATCCCAACGCCGCCATTTACTGGCTTGCCCGCATGGTGGAAGGGGGGGAGGACGTAAAGTTCATTGCCCGGCGCATGGTGATCTTCGCAGCGGAAGACATCGGCAATGCCAACCCAACGGCCCTGGTGCTGGCCAATGCCGCGTTTGAAGCGGTGAACAAGATCGGCTATCCGGAATCCCGCATCATCCTGGCACAATGCGCCACCTATCTTGCCTCTTCGCATAAAAGCAATGCGTCCTACATGGCCATCGAAGAAGCCCTGGACCGCGTGCGCCGCGACGGCGACCTGCCGGTACCCATGCAGGTCCGCAACGCCCCTACGGGCCTGATGAAGCGCATGGGTTACGGAAAGAACTACAAATACGCCCACGACTACGAAGGCAACTTCACCCCGCAGGAATTCCTGCCCGACGCCCTTGCCGGAACCGCCTTTTACGAACCCGGTCAGAACCCCCGGGAAGAAGAGCTGCGCAAGTTCCTCCGGCGCCTGTGGGGCGAGAAATACGGATATTAGGATGTACGATTGACGATTGGCTAATGGGGCTGAGGGGTCGCG
>DATAGL010000158.1:0-1983 GCA_036263755.1 Chitinophagaceae bacterium
CCAGTTCCAGGAAGAGACCCATCCGCCGCGGGCACCGGCATTCAGCTGCAGGGTATCGCCCGGTTCCAGTACGGCAGAAAGGGGCGCGGGGTAGACTTTAAAATTGAAGTCGAAGATGGACCAGATGTTATTGTTGTAATCACGTTCGGGCAGGGTCGTCACCGGCAGGCGGACAGGCACTGCTTTGCCGCTGTCGCTGACCACACCATAGAGGCGGTTCAGTCCGCGGTAGCCCACATCGATCATATGGGTGTACATATAGCCGCAGCAGAAGCCGGCCACTGCCTCGGGCATGTAAAACGTGGTGCCCAGTTTTTTGGCGCCGGCGGTGCGGGGATCGTTGTCGTAAAAAGTGATGGGCGTACCGGCTGGCACTTTCGCGTAGCCGAAATTGCAGACATAGAAGGACACCAGCAGCTTTGTTTCGCCGTAGCACTCGGCATTGGCGATATACAGGGCGGCATCGGCCGTGGGGTCGTGAATGGTCATCGGGTAGAGCGCCGTCGTGTCGGAGCAGGCGCCGTTGGTAGCGATGAGCCGCATGAAATACTGGCCGGGTTTCCGGAACACGTAGGAAAGTTCCTTTTCGGTACTCACCTGCTGTTCCACCATCACCCCGGCCCCGTTGTCGGCCGTCAGCAGCCAGCGGTAGGAAGCAGCGCCTTCCGAAGTATTGAAGAAATGCAGGCTGTCGAGCAGCACCGGGTCTTTGGAAGCGATCTCGCGCCGGTCGGTATAGAACCGGGCCGTTACGCCGCAGTTCACGATCACGTAATCGGTATAGGAAGCAAAACAGGAAGCGCCCTTGTAGGCCTTCAGCGTCACCTTGTATTTACCCTGCGCTGCAAAGAGCCGGCTGTAGTCCGTTGCGGTACTGACCACTGTTCCGTTGACCAGCCATTCAAAACGGTCGGCGCCTGCCGTTTTGTTGGTGAAGGAAACGGTCTGACCTTGGATTGGGAAAGGATTGTTGCGGGTGAAAACGGCCGTCAGCTTTTCGGTGCAGGGCGGCGTGCAGGGCACATCCGTGAGGCCGCTGCGCACCGTGCCGATCACGGCCCGCATGCGCTGTGCCTGCCCCCGGGTGAACATGTTGGCGCAGCCGCCGTTGCCGTAATCCATGAAGTTCGACTGGATGTCCAGGGTGTCCTTCTTGTACCCGGAAAGCGTATCGGTTCCGCAGGAATTGTCCGGCAGGGTGCAGGTGGAAGAAAGCGTCAGTTCGGGAGGCGTGTCGCAGACCTTATCGCCATCGACCGTGCAATCGTAGTTGCGGCAGTCCAGTCCTTCAAACGTATGGTACAGGCCCAGGTAATGACCCATTTCGTGGGCCAGCATCTGCCCGAAAGCCGTCACCACGATACCGTCGGTGGCGCCGCCGCCGGGGGGCATGGTGGCATAGCCGCCGGCTTTCATGCGCAGCCAGTCGCCGCACTGGAATTTGGCCATCACTTCCATTTCCATGGAGGAGATGTACCAGATGTTGATGAACCGGGCCGGGTCCCACTGCACCAGGTTTTTCAGCCGGTGGTCTTCGATGAGTGGGTTCAGGGAGTTGGCGAAAAAGGATTCAATGCGGGTGATGCCGGTGGTGATGCCGCCGTCCCCATCCTTTTTAGCAAGGCAAAAGCGGATGCGCGTGTCCACGCCTTTGCTTCCGCTGTAAGCGCCCGCGCGGCTGAAGGCATCGTTCAGATCGGCCAGGGCATCCAGGATCACTTTATCGGGCACGGAAGCCGGGTTGCTGTGCACGATATGGAACACCACGGGAACGGTGATGATGGTATTGTCGTCGAGCACGCGGGCGGAGCGGAGGGTATTGTTCATCCGTTCTTCGGCCGCCTGCAGGCGCTTGTCGCCCCGGCGTTGCCCGAGCAGCACATCGGTGGCGCAGGTAAGGCCGGTGGCGGGGTCGGTCAGTGCCTTGCCCGGAAAGGGCAGCTTCACCTGCTGGGCGCCGGCATAGGGGACCGCAAGAAAAAA
>DATAGL010000159.1:0-1712 GCA_036263755.1 Chitinophagaceae bacterium
CCATGCGCGCGCCGACAATATAGCGGTCGTTGATGGAGGCATAACTGACGTATTCCATTTTATTGGAGCAGCGCCAGCGCAGCACCTGGCGGGAAACCGGATGACGGTATACGGTATCGATAGCCACCAGCTCGGCCTCCACCATTTCGATCTGGACTTCCCGGCCGGTGCTGCAGCCCCAAATCATGCCTGCAGCGAAGAGGTACATAATGTTTTTCATACGTTAAATGTTTAGATGTTTCGGGGATTTCGGAGGGGGCGGAAGGAGGGTCTTCGCGCAAGCATATACACCGGTTACCGGTTCAAAATCTGTTCCACATTAAAAGGCCACCATACCGGGAAACCCGCAGCGGCAGCGGTTTTCGTTTAAGCATTACCTTAAGTCCCGGCCGGCCGGTGCGCCCCGGTTCGTTTTCCGTTTTTTCTGCCGGCGCCGCCCGGCAAAATATTTTCTTTTTCGAAACAGGCTCATCCTTGCTATGGCTGGCGCAATTTTTTCATACATGCTGCACCGTTGCCCGTGAACCGATTCCCTAACCATCAAACGTCAACCGCAATTCTATGTTTATCCAGTTATTACGCACCAAGGTGCAGCAGCTGATTGTATCCGAAAGCTCCGAAGACTATCCCGGCAGCATTGCCCTTCCCGACGAAATCATTGAGGCCGCCGGCCTGCGCCTGTTTGAGCAGGTGCACGTGAACAATCTTACCAACGGCAACCGGATTGTCACCTACGTGGTGCGCAGCAAGCGCGACGGCTTTGTCACGCTCAACGGGGCCGCCTCCAAGCTGTTCAAGAAAGGCGACAAGATCCATGTACTGGCCTACGGCTATTTTACCGAGCAGGATGCCGACGATTTTGAGCCCCGCATTCTGTATACCAACAGCGAAAACCGGTTACTGGAAGCAAAGGCCTATGCTTTTTAAGGGGATGAAAAGCATATCCCGCCGGCTGTTCGACTGGCAGAACTGGCCTTTTTACTTTTTTTATTTTCCCATCTCCTACGCCTGGGTGGTGTATTACCTGCGCACCAGATCCCTCTGGTTCTATACGGCTTCCAACCCCACCCTGGCGTTCGGAGGGTTTGAAGGCGAGGGCAAGCGCGAGATGTACCGGCAGCTGCCGGCCGAATTCTGCCCGCGCAGCACCTATGTTCAGCCGGGCACGCCGTTCGGTGAAGTGGTGCAGCGCGTGGAGGAGGCCGGGCTCCGCTATCCGTTTATCGTGAAGCCGAACGTGGGCATGAAGGGCTTGCTGTTCCGCAAGATCGAAACGGAAGAACAGCTCCGCACCTACCACCGCCACATGCCGGCCGAATACATTGTACAGGAATTTCTGGATCTTCCTTATGAGGTCAGCGTTTTTTACTGCCGCATGCCCGACGAGCCGAAAGGACGCATCACCGCCCTGATTCAGAAAAACCTGATGCAGGTAACCGGCGACGGACATTCCACGCTGGATGAACTGGTGCAGCGGGACCCCCTGGCAGCCCGGTGGCGCGATCGCATCCGCCTGGAACAGGGCAGCCGCATGAACCGGGTACCGGCAGCCGGAGAGGTCTGCTGCCTTTCGCATATCGGGAACATCATGAACGGGGCACAGTTCATTAACCTGAAGGACCAGATCGACGAACGTCTCGAGCACCTGTTCGATGAGATCAGCCGGAACAACCAGTTTTATTACGGGCGCTACGACATCAAATGCGCTTCCG
>DATAGL010000160.1:0-6600 GCA_036263755.1 Chitinophagaceae bacterium
AGCCCGGCAGCCCGAGGGCCATCAGGCGCATGAGCTGCAGGCGCAGAGCGCTCCACAGGTGGTCATCGCGCAATACCACGCCGCCCCAGAGGGTTTGCAGGCGGTGCAGGAGGCTGCGCACCTTGCGGGCCTCGGCAACCAGTGCGGCCCGGTGCGTTTCTTCCAGGGGATAGATGTCTTCTTCCAGCATGGCAAAGCCTGCCGGCGGCAGGATGATGTGTTCTTCAGCCTCGATCTCGGGCAGGGGCGGTCCATTCAGCTCGCGGGCCGTGGCGGGAAAGAAATATTCCACGGCCCATTCCACGCCCTTATACCGGTTGCGGCCGCGGGCCAGGGAAGCCTGCAGTTCTTTTTCCGACCCCTTCGCGGCCAGAGGCAGGAAGTCGGTTTCGGCCCAGGCGTACAGGCTGTCGATCTGCCGGCCTACCGATTCTTTAAGGGCCAGGACAGCCGGCTGCGGCTTGCGGGAATCCAGCGCCCGCCACAGGCAGAAGGCAATGGCGGTCAGGAGGATGAATAAAGTATAGCGCTTCATACATAAAAAAAAGCCTCCGCCTTCGGCGGAGGCCAGAGGTATACGAACGGTTAACGGGGCACATTTTGCAGGATCACCACCTGACCGCCTTCGCTGTTGCCGCTGACCGTGGAGCCGTCGGCGTTCAGGAAGCGGGGCTTGCGCCAGGTGTGCGGGTGGATATTGAGCAGGAAGGTACCGGGCGCACCGGTAGGACCGGATATGTCGTACATGGCACCAAACTCCCAGGAGCCGAACTTGTCATTGTTGCCGCTCTGGTTGTAGCCGCCGTTTATTTCAGCGCTGTTGAAAACCGGATCTTCCCGGCGCTGCCAGGTGGTAATGAACGGCTTGTATGCACCGGTGCTGATCGTATACTGCCAGATGTAGGAGTCGTGCTTCGCATCGGGGTAGAACGAGTCGCCGTCTTCCTGGATGTATACATAGTTTTCCGTGACACACACGTTGTCGGGGTTGATGAGGTCATTGCCCGGGTTCACGCCGCCATCGGCCACGGGCGTCAGTTTCCCGCTGAGTGGGTTGCCCGCATCGAACACGAGTCGGTACATGCGGCCCCACATGGTTTTGCCCGCGGTGTTGGCCACACCGGTGGAAACAAAGTACAGTTCGCGGCCTGCAGCGCCGCCACCCTTGCGGTAATCCAGGTCTTCCACGCGGGCAAACTGCACGGCCTTGTCAGTGACGGACTGGGCGGCGATCTCCGCGCCCGTGGCGGAAGCATGGTTGGCGATCTCCACAAACTCCACGTCGTAGGTAGTGCCCACGGCCATGTCGGTCTCCACAGGGTTCTGGTCCTTGCGGCGCAGCATATACAGCTTGCCGTTATTCAGGTCACCGGCCGTGTTGGATACATAGAGCACCACCTGACCATTGCTGTCGTCCTCGCCGATAACGATCACGGTCTTGCCGGCAAAAGCGTCCTTGGGAAGGGGCACGGCATTTTCCATGCTGGCGCGGCCGAGGGCCGGCAGTACGCGGTCGGTGCGTTTTTTATCGCTCACCGGCGCAAACGGGTCGATGGCATGCACGCGCGAGTCGGCACCCGACTCACCGGCGGTGAGGAACAGGGGTCCGAAGCCATGTTCTTCAGGCGTGGCCATCGTGGCCGAGCAGAGACGCCACATGCCGCCGTCGCCGTCCACGATGTATTCCCCTTTTACGGGCTTGAGGGTTTTGTCGAGGTAGACCCGCGAAACCGAGCGGAGGATCTCGTGGTTATTGATCATAATGTACCCCTCACCGGCAGGGTCTTTCAGCAGGCCGGCCCCGTCGGGCTGCGCGCCGAACACAAAGTCCGGGGTGCCTTCCAGCACGTCGTCGCCGGAGATGAGGGTAAAGATGTTCACGCCATCAAAGCCCGGTTGCTTTTTTACGAGGGCGGGGGTTACGGACTTGTTCTCAAAAACGATCTCACTGCCGGATTTGGTTCCGCCATTATTGCCGGATTTGTCGCAGGATACGGCGCCGGTGCCCAGCAGGGCCAGGAGCAACAGGCGGTCAGGGTGAAAAAAACGCATAAGGATTCTTGTTTGCCGCAAAGCTGCAGCACCGGTATTGCGAAAAGGTTACGCCCCTGTTAACGCTGTGTCAAGCCAACGTTACCGGAATGTGAACACGGGTGTCTTCACGCATTCGTAATACAGGGGTAACGATGCGGTAACAAGGGCTTTCTTTCTTTACCGGGATGCCTGCACCTGTCGGCCAACCCGTTATGAAGAAAGAAAAGCGCAATGTGGACCTGCTTGTGCTGTCCGATGTTCACCTCGGCACCTTCGGCTGCCATGCCAAGGAGCTGCTCCGCTACCTCAAAAGCATCCGGCCCAAAACGGTGGTGCTCAACGGCGACTTTATCGACATCTGGCAGTTCAGCAAGCGGTACTGGCCGCCGAGCCATATGAAAGTGGTGCGGCACGTGCTGGGCTGGGTGAGCAAGGGGGTGCGTGTGCATTACATCACCGGCAACCACGACGAGCTGCTGCGCCGCTTCCGCGGCTTTTCGCTCGGCTCCTTCTCCATCGCCAACAAGCTGCTCCTGCGCCTGCCACAGGGCGAAGCGGCCTGGATCTTCCACGGCGACGTGTTCGACGTAACGATGCGGTATTCCAAATGGCTGGCGAAGCTCGGGGCTACCGGCTACGACCTGCTGATCCTGCTGAACCGGATGGTGAACTTCGTTTCGGTGCGCCTCCTGAAGCGGGGTCCCGTATCGCTGTCCAAAAAGATCAAGCACAGCGTAAAAAAGGCCCTCACCTATATCAACGATTTTGAAGAAACGGCTGCCGGCATCGGCATTGCCAACGGCTATGCCTACGTGGTCTGCGGGCATCTTCACCACCCGCAGCACCGGGTAGTGGAAAACGGCAGCGGCTCCATCACCTACCTGAATTCCGGCGACTGGGTGGAACACCTGACATCCCTGGAGTACCACGAAGGGGCGTGGCAGGTATATGCTTATCACGACACCGACTGGGAAGCCGAAAGCGGGGAAGAACCCGAAGACCCGACCGATGCGGAACTGTTCCGCCAGCTCATTCGCGAATTCAACGGATTGCGTCCGGTATGAAGATCCTATATGCCATACAGGGAACCGGCAACGGGCACCTCAGCCGGGCCCGCGCCATTGTACCCGCCCTGCGCCGGCACGGCACCGTGGACCTGCTGGTCAGCGGCACCGAGTCGGAAGTGCACCTGCCCTGGCCGGTGGATTTCCGCTGCACCGGCCTCGGGTTCGTGTTCGGGAAAAAGGGAGGCATTGACTATGCCCAGACCTACAAGCGCAGCAATGTCAAAAAGCTGTTCCGCGAGATCCGTGCCCTGCCCGTGGGTACCTACGACGTGGTGATCTCCGACTTTGAGCCGGTATCGGCCTGGGCCTGCGCCCTGCACGGCCAGCCCTGCCTGGGCCTGAGCCACCAGGTGGCGGTCGCCTGTAAAAAGGCGCCCCGCCCGGCACGCACCGACCTGGTCGGCAAGGCCGTACTCAAATACTATGCACCGGTCACCCACGCCTTCGGGTTTCATTTCCTGCCCTATGCCGGGCACATTTTCCCGCCCGTGATCCGGCAGGAGGTGCGGGCCCTCGAACCCGTCAACCGCGGGCACTATACCGTGTACCTGCCGGCCTACAGCGACGAGCGCATTATCCGCTACCTGCGCTGTTTTCCCGAAGTGCCCTGGGAAGTGTTTTCGAAGGAAGCCCGCAAGCCGTTTTTCACCGACAATATTTCCATTTACCCCATCAGCAACGAGGGCTTCCTGCACAGCATGGGCGGGGCGGAAGGGGTGTTCTGCGGGGCCGGTTTTGAAACGCCGGCCGAAGCCCTGTACCTGAAGAAAAAGCTGCTGGTGGTACCCATGAAGGGACAGTACGAGCAGCAGTGCAATGCGGCGGCCCTGAAGGCCCTGGGCGTGCCGGTGCTGAAGAACCTGAAGCCCAAAGGGTTTGCCTGTTTTCACCAGTGGCTGTCCGATCCCCAATCCGTGCACCTCCCCTGCCCCGATGAAACGAACGATATCGTTACGCAGGTGCTGGAAGCCTTCCGCTCCGGCGCGCAGCCCCGTGCCCTCCCCCGCCGGTCGCTCGACTCCTCCTCGGCTTTCCGCGAGCGCCTGCTGAAAAAGATCTTTTACCAAAACGGAACCTCGTAAATGAGTCTGCATCCTTCCGATTTCGGCCCCGGCTTTGCCTGGGGCGTGGCCTCCTCCGCTTACCAGACCGAAGGCGCCTACCGCACCGACGGCAAAGGGCTTTCCATCTGGGATTCGTTCTGCATGCAGCCCGGCCGCATCCGCGACGGATCCTCGGGGAATACGGCAGCCGATTTCTACAACCGCTTTATCCCGGACCTTATCCTGATGCAGTACCTCGGCATCCGGAACTTTAGGTTTTCCCTTTCCTGGCCCCGCATCCTGCCGGGGGGCACGGGTGCCCGCAACGAAAAAGGCCTTGATTTCTACGACCGCCTGATCGACTTCTGCCTGGAACTGGGCATAGAGCCCTGGGTGACGCTGTACCACTGGGACCTGCCGCAGGCCCTGGAGGACCGGGGCGGCTGGGCAAACCGCGACATCCTGAACTGGTTTTCGGAGTACGTGGAAACCTGCGTGCTTCGCTACGGCGACCGGGTGCGCCACTGGATGGTGCTGAACGAGCCGATGGTGTTTACCGGCGCGGGGTATTTCCTCGGCATCCATGCGCCGGGCCGCAAAAGCCTCAGTGCCTTCCTGGCGGCGGCCCATCATGCCGTGCTGTGCCAGGCCCTGGGCGGCCGCATCATCCGCTCACTGAATGGCCGGTGCCGCGCAGGCACCACTTTTTCCGCCTCCCACATCGAGCCTTCCGGCGATACGCGCCCCGCGCGGGAAGCGGCCAGCCGGGTAGACGCCCTGACCAACCGGATGTTCCTGGAGCCGCTCCTCGGGCTTGGCTATCCCGTAGGCGAGCTGAAAGTGCTGCAGGGCATCGGGCAATGGCACCGAGACGGCGACGATGCGCTGATGGCTTTCGACATGGACTTTATCGGGGTACAGAATTATACCCGGGAGGTGGTCCGGTACAGCCCCCTCATTCCCTACCTCAATGCGCGGGTAGTGCCGGCCGGCCGGCGCGGCGTGCCGCAAACGGCCATGGGCTGGGAAGTATACCCCGAAAGCATATATGCCATCCTCAAAAAATACAGCGCGTACCCGGGCATGCCCGAGCTGGTGGTGACTGAGAACGGCGCCGCTTTTCCCGATACCGTCTGCGACGGTGTGGTGCACGACCCGGAGCGCATCGGCTACCTGTCGGCCTACCTGGAGCAGGTACGGAAGGCCCGGCGCGAAGGCGTACGCGTGGAGGGTTACTTCCTGTGGACCTTCACCGACAATTTTGAATGGGCAGAGGGCTTATCCCGGCGCTTCGGCATTGTATATACCGATTTCCGCACCCAGAAACGGCTGGTTAAATCCTCCGGTTACTGGCTTCAGCAATTTTTACGGGAGGCTGCTGCAACGGAAAAGTCGTTCCTGCGCTCAAGTGATTTCTGAAGAGACTGAGCTTTTTATGCTCTCTTCATGTGTGTAATCGGCGCCGGTTTCTACCGGCGCTTCTTTTTTAGGTGATCAC
Source organism: Chitinophagaceae bacterium (assembly GCA_036263755.1). GTDB lineage: Bacteria > Bacteroidota > Bacteroidia > Chitinophagales > Chitinophagaceae > Flavisolibacter. The sequence continues at coordinate 5,643 of DATAGL010000160.1, forward strand.
CCGGTACATGATCAGGATGACCATGGTCACGGCCAGCAGGATGAGGAAGATGAGGAACAGAAACACAGGATCAATGGACCGGCGGGAGTAGCGCATGTACAAAAATGCAGCGGCCGGGAGGGCTTTCCAAGCATTGAGGATTAAAGGATTATGGCCAGATTGTTACCGAAACATTAAGAAAGTCCTAAAATGAAAGCAGGAAAGCCATGCGGGAACGGCTTTTGTTTTTCCCTAAGCAAACCCTGACCCATGTTACTATTTACCACAGTGTTGTTTATTGGAGAAGAGCCGGTGGGCTACAGCGTGTTCCAGGAAGAGGATAAATATGTATTTCAGCCATCGGAAAACAGTCTCCATGAAGTGGAAGCACCTTCCTTTACCGTTTGCCGCCAGGGCGAGGAATGGGTGATCTGCGGCATTGAAGACGTCCCCCTGCTCGACCAGATCCGCAGCGAGCTGGATGTATATGCCGGGTCTTCCCTCTTTACCCAAACACTCAGTGCCGCTCCTTGAGCAGCGATCTTCATAAAAAAAGGCCGCCCGTACCACGGGCGGCCTTTGCCTTGTCTAAAGTGTATCGCCTTATTTGAATGAAGTCCAGCCTTTCCACCAGGTATCTCCGGCCCCGGCCGCGCCGCGGAAGGTAGTCTGGGTAAAGAATCCGCCGCCCAGGCGTGCGCTGGTGAAATCCGCGCCACCCGCTGCTGCCGACCCGGCCGCCGCGTTAAAGTCAACCGACTGGTCGTATTTGAAAGGAGCAGTCAGTCCGGCATCGGCCGTGGTGGCTGCCACGGTATTGCCGCCGCCGGTGCGGTTGATATAGGAGGCCAGTTCCGTGCTGGTCCAGCCGGTAGCAGCCGTAGTGCTGGCCGAGTAGGAGAACTGGCTGTTGTTACCGGCAAAAACCGTATTGGCAATGAACGCCTTCGGAGTAGCGCCCACATAGTTCAGGTCGGTG
>DATAGL010000161.1:0-4151 GCA_036263755.1 Chitinophagaceae bacterium
GCATCGCGCCGGGCGGAAAGCTGCAGGTAAAAGCGCTCGTTGTAATTATAGCTCAGGCGGCCGAAGTAAGAGTAGTAGGCGATTTCCGAAGGCGCACTGAAAGGAAAGCTCAGGGTAGCCGGGTCGCCCAGGCCCGGGTACTGGAAGTTGGGCGACTGGTCCTGGAAATTGCTCTGGCTGTAATTGGTGCCCCTGCTGGAGATCAGCTGGGCCACATAACCGGCCGTGGCTTCAATGTTGTGGTCATTGATCTTGTTCACCCAGGTAGCGTAGTTGTCCCAGTTCCAGTTGAACCCGCTGTATTCGCCGGCGAATAAAGAGGTATTGGGCCGGGGAGCGGCGGCGCCGCCCACCTGGCTTCCGCTGAATACGGAATAGGAGCCGGAAAACTGGCCGGCTGCAAAGGTGGAACGGAAGGTGATCCGGTAGGGAAGCTTCAGCTGCCCGAAAACGCTTCCAAAGATATTGTTGTCTGTATACCGCGGGTTGCTGCTGGAAATGATGTTTACCGGGTTATACAGGTTTCCATACCAATAGATATTCGGGGCAGGCGCCACACCGAAACCGCCGTTCGCGTTGTACACGGGAATATCGGGTGAGGAGAACAGGGCCCCCTGCATGAACCCGGTACGGTCGTCGTTGGTACCGGAAGTGACCCTCCGGTTACTGGTACTGTAACTCGTGTTCAGCCCCACACGCAGCCAGTCGGTCGCATCCGCTTCCACGTTGGCGCGAACGGAGGTACGCTTGAACCGGCTTTCTATAATGGTTCCTTCATCCGACCGGTTCCCCAGGGAGAAATAATAGCTGGAGCCCCTGCCCCCGCCGGAAATCCCGAGGCTGACATCCCGCACGTGGCCGGTCTGGAAGATCTCATCCTGCCAGTTGGTGCCGTTCGCGGGAAGGTTGGCAATGCGTTCAGAGGTAGCCCACTCCGGGTTGACGGGAATGGGGGTAAAGGAAGGGTTGTTGCTGAACCGGCTGTTGAAATCCCTGATGATTTCGGTGTTCAGGGCGGCCTTCTCCCTGATGCTTAACACATCCAGCTTGCGCCAGATTTTTGAGGCACCCGTGAACGCATCAATGGTCACTTTCGGCTTGGCGCCGGTATTGCCTTTTTTCGTTTTGATCAGGATAACGCCGTTGGCAGAGCGTACGCCATAAATGGAGAGGGCAGATGCATCCTTTAAGATGTCAATGCTTTCAATATCCGCCGGGTTCAGAAACGCGATTCCTCCCGGCTGCACAATATCGTCCACCACGTACAACGGGTCGCTGCTGCCGGAAGGACTGGCCGTGGAAATTCCGCGGATCCGTACACTGATCGCTCCGCCCGGGTCCCCGGTACTGGACGTAACCTGCACGCCGGCGGCCCTGCCCTGTATGGCCTGGTCAATGGTCGGAACGGGGGAGCGCCGGATATCTTCTCCTTTGATACTGACGATGGAACTGGACACATCCCTCCTGCTCCGGGTGCCGTAACCCACCACCACCACATCACTCATATTGATGACACTGGTGCGCATTTCCACAGAGGAGGAAGCGGAAGCCGCTACTTCCACAGGGGCATACCCTACGTTGGTAAATACGAGGTAATCGTTCTCCCGGGCGGTAATGCTGAACCTGCCGGCGGCATTCGTTTTTGTGGTCGTATTGGAACCCCGGACCTGTACCGACACTTCCGGCAGTGGATTGCCCACACTGTCCACCACCGTTCCGGTAATGACTTTCTGCGCAACGCCCGGAAGGGATAATAACAGGCCAAGGAAAAGGTGTAAAACAAATAAACCGGCTTTCCTGTTTATGGAGGAGGAAGGGTGATGGGCAAGACAGTTATGGTTCATTGCTTTTTATTTAAAAGGATATACCGGCGGGGCGCAGCATTTCCGGACAACCGGATGATCCCTTCTCAAATATAGATGGAAGCCTTCCATTAAAATCAGTTTGCGCAAAGCAACCGTTTGCGCAAAATAGAAGGCCGGAAGGGAAGCAGGAGAACCCTTTTCCCGAAACCATCGATCCTTCGAAAAAACTACGTACAGCCCGGTTGGCCGGGAGGAAAAGGAGTACCGGAGCCGGAATAAAGACGGGTTTTACAGAATGATGCAATGCGCTTCGGGCTTCCCGGAAAGTGGATGGCGACCGGTGTCCCGAAGCCGCTCTTCTCTATAAGCAAGTAAGCGCAGGGGAAAGATAAGGAACGCGCTTCCCGCCGGATGGCGCTACCGATGCGGCGATGCTCACACCTTGAAGAATATGCCCTTTTTATACAGCCAGTAGCAGAGCCCCCAGTGCAGGCACAGGGTGATAAAGGCGGAAAACAAGGCCTGTGCCGGGGCGCCGGCCCCCGTCACTGCCAGGGCCGGCTTTGCAAAAATCGCCACGGCCCCGTTCAGCCATTGAATGCCCACCGTTTCAAAGAACAGGTAAATGAATATAGCATTCATGCCCACTACCGTGGCTATCCAGGCGTACCGGTTGAACCGTTCGACATCGATGAGCCAATAAAGGAAGGCCATCATCAGCAGCACCCAGCCCCCGGAGGCCAAAACAAAAGAAGCGGTGCTGATCCTTTTGATGATCGGGGTGATACCCAACCCTTCCAACGCATAGCCTGCCACCAGCCCGGCCAGCCCGGCCGCAACCAAATATTTCAGCTTGGTCCGGTGGCCGGATCCGCCCGCCAACAGCTTCCCGGCCAGTACGCCCCAAATGGTATGAGCAGCGGTCGGGATAAAATTGACCGCCACCCAGCCGTCCTCATTGATCTTACCCATCAGCACCGTATCCATCCACGAACCGAAATTGTGGTGGGGCACAAAGGGCTGGCTAAAACCCGGCAGGAGGACGTATTTGTAGCACACATCCGTCAGCACGAGCAGGAGTATGGAAAAACAAAGCTGGAAGTAGAAGGATTTCCGGATGATGAGATAGGCAATAAGGGTGGTAACGGCCAGCTGGGTCAGCACATTCCATAATTCCCACACCGGCTTCCCGGCATATATACAGTGCAACCCTACCCCGAACAGGAACAGCCGGAAGGAACGGGAGAGCACCGGTTTCCAGTTCTGTTCCCAGCGGATGCCTTTCACTGTTTTGTAGTGAAAAGAGAGATACAGCGCCGCGCCGGCCATGGTCATAAATGCGGGCTGCACCAGGTCCCAGAAATGCAACCCGTTCCAGGGATGATGAAAAAACTGCTGTACCAGCGACCTGGAAAAGCCCGTCAGGGGTAACCCGGCCAACGAATGATACAGAAGGGTGCTTTCTGCGGCCAGCAGGATCATGATAATTCCGCGCAGCACATCCAGGGAGGCTAAGCGGGGATTCTTTGTCAGCGCATTTGCGTTGGTGAGGTGCTGCATCATGGCCTGATCTGTTACTGTAAATGTTTCTGATGGGGAATAGGGCACATTTTACCGATTTTATCATCCGGCACCATAAAAAAAATTATTATCGATCCTGAGTTGGGAAAATAATGGCCGCACATCTACATCCGCGAAATCCAATACATTCCCGGATCGTTTGCTTCTTAAATGGCAGGGATCAGAAGGAATTCACTAAATTAATTTTTCACGGACATACTGTATATTGGCCCTTTCCGTCCTCACCCATACAACAAGCGTCTTTAATAATTCTGGTCTTTGTTGCTTTATTATAGCGCCATTGTAATCATTCCGTGGACGTGCCTTACAGATTACTATTTTCCATAACAAATGCTATCATGCAATATGCACCATTTAATACATTCAATGTAACTCCGGCTGGTCCAGACAGCAGTAGGACGCTCCTTCACAGCCTATTCATCCAATAAAATAAAAATCTAAAAGTTTTTCCATGAAGACGGTTCATCGGCTTAATTCGTATCCGTTCCATCTTATCAGAAATTTTATGGCAACACTGATACTGGCTATGCTCTTTCACAGTTGCGCAACAATACCCGTTTCAGACGCAGCTTATGTACATGAGTTTAGGGATAGCCCTCCGACAGATAAGCGCCAATTCATTTTACTGAAAGACAGCTCCCTGTTATACGGCACTAAAGTTACCGGATGGCCCATGGGTCCAATAGGAAAGCGGGTGGCAAAAATTGACGGAAAGGAAATTCCGGTTGCCGATGTGTTAGCCTTTCAAATTGAAAAAGGCTACTA
>DATAGL010000162.1:0-3197 GCA_036263755.1 Chitinophagaceae bacterium
TCAACCCCCGCGTGAGCCGCTCCTCGGCCCTTGCCTCCAAGGCGACCGGCTATCCCATCGCCAAGATCGCGGCGAAGCTGGCCATCGGTTATTCGCTCGACGAGCTGCAGAACCCCATTGTGCAAACCACCTCCGCCTACTTCGAACCCGCGCTGGACTACGTGATCGTGAAGATCCCCCGCTGGAATTTCGACAAGTTCAAGGGCGCCAACGATACCCTCGGCCTGCAGATGAAAAGCGTGGGCGAGGTAATGGCCATCGGCCGCTCGTTCACCGAAGCGGTACAGAAGGCCTGCCAGAGCCTGGAGAACAACGCCGTGGGCCTGGGCTATTACGGCAAAAGCCAGATGCACGCCGATGAGCTGATCGAATACCTGAAAACCCCGAAGTGGGACCGCATCTTCCGCATCAAGGATGCACTGATGCTGGGCGTCAGCGTAAAAACGATATCAAAGGCCACCAACGGTATCGACCGCTGGTTCTTATATGAGATCCAGAAGATCGTCAATATTGAAAAGGAAATCGCCAAATACTACGTGGAAGACCTGCCCATCGACCTGATCAAGGAAGCAAAGGTCAACGGTTTCTCCGACGAGCAGATCGCCCGCATCAGCCGCGGCGGAAGCGAAGAAGAAGTGTACGAGCGGCGGAAAGCGGCCGGTATCACCCGCGTGTTCAAAATGGTGGACACCTGCGCGGCTGAATTCACCGCCAAAACGCCCTATTTCTACAGCACGTTTGAGGAAGGGCATACCAACGAAAGCATCCGGTCGGACAGGAAAAAGATCATTGTGCTGGGTTCGGGCCCCAACCGCATCGGCCAGGGCATCGAGTTCGATTACTGCTGCGTGCACGGACTGCTGGCCATCAAGGAATGCGGGTACGAGGCCATCATGGTGAACTGCAACCCCGAGACGGTTTCCACCGATTTCGATATCGCCGACAAGCTGTATTTCGAACCCGTGTACTGGGAGCACCTCTGGGAGATCATTGAGCATGAACAGCCCGAAGGGGTGATCGTGCAGCTCGGCGGACAGACCGCCCTCAAGCTGGCAGAAAAGCTTACCGCGAAAGGGATAAAGATCATCGGCACTTCCTTCGACAGCATGGACCTCGCCGAAGACCGCGGCCGCTTCTCCGACAAGCTGAAAGAGCTGGACATTCCCTATCCCCAGTACGGCACCGCCTACGACGTGGATGAAGCCATTTCGGTGGCCAACAAGGTGGGCTACCCGGTGCTGGTGCGTCCCAGCTATGTGCTGGGCGGCCAGCGGATGCGGATCGTGATCAACGACGATGAGGTGGAAAAGGCGGTCATCTCCCTGCTCAAACACATTCCCGGCAACAAGATCCTTATCGACCATTTCCTGGACCGCTGCCAGGAAGCCGAGATCGATGCCATTTTTGACGGGGAAGAGTTCCATGTCATGGGCGTGATGGAGCACATCGAGCCGGCCGGCATCCACAGCGGCGACTCCAACGCGGTGCTGCCGGCGTTCAACCTGACGCCCCTGGTGGTGACGACCATGGAGCACTATGCCGAGAAGATCGCCCGCGCACTCAATATCAAAGGACTGATCAATATCCAGTTTGCCATCAAGGACGGCAAGGTGTACGTGATCGAGGCCAACCCCCGCGCTTCGCGGACTACGCCTTTTATCGCGAAGGCGTACGGAATCCCGTACCTGAACATCGCCACCAAGATCATGATGGGTGAGAACAAACTCTCCGATTTTACTTACGAAAAGAAGCTCCAGGGCTTTGCCATCAAGGAACCGGTGTTTTCGTTCAACAAGTTCCCCGGCGTGAGCAAGGAGCTCGGCCCCGAAATGAAGTCCACCGGCGAAGCCATCCGCTTCATCAAGGACCTTCGCGATCCCTACTTCCGGCAGCTGTATAAGGACCGGAGCATGTACCTGTCGAAGTAGGAATGAGGTATTTGGGATTAGGAATTGGGAATTAGCAGTTGAATAGTTGATTCGTTGATAAGTTAATATAGGCCATCCGGAAACGGGTGGCCTTTTTGTTTTCGGAGGTTCGTTTACAACGGGCTTATGATGGGTAGTTATTGTTGGTGATTGGGTTTCGCGCAGGGCTAAGAAACAAATAGATAAAGAATAATTACTCTGCATACTCCTTTTCTCTTTTACTCTGCGCGAAATTTTTTCGCATGAGTGCTGCAGCCCTTATCAACGGGTCAACGGATCAACTGTTCCACTCCTCCCAAATCCCAATTCCCAACACCCAATTCCCGGCTCCGCCCACCAGCCTCTTCCATTCCTCCCGGGTATTGCTTAAATTGTACAACCTAAACCCAATACGATGAAACTGAAACAACTCCTCTTTTCCGGCTGCTTTATCCTGCTGACGGGCACCGGGCTGCGTGCCCAGGGCTTCACGGTGCCGCAGCAGGTAGTGCTGAAAGAAAAGGAAGACTACCGGAAGTATGAAACGGATATTATCGCTTCCGCCAAATGGCTGGAGGCCACGCCGCTGGGCCAGGAAATGGAAAAGAGGCTCCAGGTCAATGCCTTTGTGGTACAATGGATCACGGGTAGCCCGAATGTATCGGTGAGCATCGGCAACATGGTGATGAAGCTCGTGGAAAACAACGAAGATCTGCTGCCGCTTTACCTCGCGGGCTATGCCCGCTTCATCCTGGAAGGCGGCGACGGCAACGACGCGCTCGGCGCTCATCTGGCTGCCATACGCAGCATCCTCCGGTGCTACGCACTCGGAGGCGACGTGCAGAAAAGCAAGGCCCTGCAAAAAGCCGCCACTCTGGAGAAAAAAGGCGGGCTGAGGGAGTGGGTGCAGAAAGAGATGGAAAAGTGAACCGATGTACGATGTATGATGTACGATGTACGGTTGAGGTTGGGGCTTTGAGATGATGCAGTATATCCGGTAGCGCTGCGCGAAGCCTTTGCCACAAAGACGCGAAGGCACGAAGGGACACAAAGTGTCTTTTGTATCTCTGTTTGCGTTTTTACGAGAAACCCAACCGTAAAACGGCAAAAAGATAAATGCTGCTCATTCAATCTTAAACTTGAAACCGAACTTGTGCCCTCATGAACCAGTGAACTGTTTAAACTATTCATATGCAATCCCTCTCCGCTATCATCTCCGCACTCCAGGACGCCTACTCCGGAGCCCCCTGGTTCGGCCGGCCGGTACGGCAGCTGCTGCAGGAAGTGGAT
>DATAGL010000163.1:0-2179 GCA_036263755.1 Chitinophagaceae bacterium
TTCTCATAGAATCGGTTTTTGGTTTTAACAGGATTTGGATAACGGGGCTAAAGTAGAGCAGAAAAAAATTCCGCGCAAACGATTCGTATCTTTTTTTTGAAAATGCGTCTTTTCACTTAGTACAACTACGAGTAATTTTTCTTCAGCATATAAATATGCGGGATGCCGTCTTCCAGGTATGGCTCGCTTACCTGCTCGAAGCCGAAAGACTCGTAAAACCGCTTCAGGTACAGCTGTGCGCCGATCCGGATGGGACGCCTGCCGAAAAGCGCATAGGCCTCCCGGATAGAGGCTTCCATCAGTTGCCGGCCGGCGCCCCTGCCCCGGACAGCAGGCGAAGTGACCACGCGCCCTATAGAAGCCTCTTCGTAAATATGTCCGGGCGGCACCAGCCGCGTATACGCCACCAGCCGGTCCCCATCCCACTGCATGAGGTGATGACAGCCCTGATCTTTATCGTCCGCATCCTGGAATACACAGTTCTGTTCCACCACGAACACTTCGTTGCGCAACTGCAGGATCGCATACAGCTGGTGCGGTGTCAATGCATCAAAAGGCAGGCAATACCAAGTTTCATTCCGCTCTTCCATACGTCAAAAATAAGGAATGCCGCTTTCTGCATTTGCCCCTAGCTTCGAAGCATGAACGAGGAAAGAACAGTGGTCCTGTCTGCAGAAGAGCTGTCTGTAAAAAAGGCGGCAAAAACAGTACTACGCGACATCAGCTTTACCGTACATAAAGGGGAACAGTGGGGCATTACCGGACCGGCGGGCAGCGGGAAGACCACCCTGCTCCGGGCGCTGTACGGCACCCAGCTTCATTCCGGGAAAAAGCATTGCGCCGCAGGCTGCCGGCTCGCTTTGGTAGAACAGCAGCACCGCTTCCGCAACCGCGCGCATACGACCGACTTTTACTACCAGCAGCGCTTCCAGGCCTCCGATGCCGAGGATGCCGAAACCGTACAGGAATACCTGTTTCCCGAAGGCAGTACCAGGCTTCAGCCAACAGCCCCGGAGGAAGCGGCATCCCTGCTGGCACTCCTGGACATCCACCGGCTGATGGACCGATCCCTGCTTCAGCTTTCCAACGGCGAGCACAAGCGGGTGCAGCTGGCGCAGGCCCTCCTGAGCCGGCCGCAGCTGCTGTTGCTCGACCAACCCTATACCGGGCTGGATGTGGCCGCCGGCAGCACCCTGAATGAGTTGCTGCACCGTATCTCGGAGCAGGGGGTGCAACTGCTGCTGGTGGCCCCGCCCCGCCTCCTGCCCGGCTTTCTGACCCATGTGCTCCAGCTGACCCGGGACGGAACGGCCAGGGCCGGGCTGCGCAGTGCCTGGCAGCCTCCCGGGGAAAGGCAACAGCCGCCGGACCGGGCCCTGTTCCGGCAATTGCTTCGTTCCGCAGACACCCGGGTCTTTAACCGGATTATTCATATCGAGGAAGTATCTGTGCGGTACGGAGACAAAACCGTGCTACAGGGAATCAACTGGACAGTGCGCCCGGGTGAACGCTGGCTGCTGGCAGGGCCCAACGGCTCGGGGAAGTCCACCCTGCTGAGCCTTTTCACCGGCGACCATCCCCAGGCCTATGCCAATACGATCTACCTGTTCGACCGGCGGCGGGGCAAGGGCGAAAGCATCTGGGATATCAAAAAGAAAATCGGGTACGTATCACCCGAGCTGCACCTTTACTTCGACGCCTCGGCTACCGTTTATGAAACGATCGCTTCCGGGTATTTTGATACCATCGGCCTGTTCCGGCCGCTGACAGCACAGCAGCAGGAAGAGGTTGCTTCCTGGATACAGCTGCTCGGCCTTCAGGGGCTGGCGCACAAACAACTGGTGCAACTCTCCGGTGCCGACCAGCGGCTTGCCCTGCTGGTAAGGGCGCTGGTAAAACGACCGCCGCTGCTGATCCTGGACGAACCGGCCCAGGGCCTCGACGAAGAGCAGGCGCATCTTTTCCGTACCCTCGTGGAAGAAATCTGTGCCGTTTCTGATACTACCGTTATCTACGTATCCCACCTGGCGGATGAAGTACCCGCCTGTGTGCGGTTTCTGCTGCGGCTGGAAGAAGGAAAGGTGGTGGAGCAGGGAGAGCGGTGAGCTTTGAGCTACAAGCTTCAAGCTTCAAGCTGCGAGTAAAAAATGTATTGAAAATTAAGAAGGAAGATGATGAC
>DATAGL010000164.1:0-8727 GCA_036263755.1 Chitinophagaceae bacterium
GGAAGCGGGCGGTCCGTATACCATCACGCTGAAAGGCAGCAATACGATCGTACTGGAGGATGTACTGGTAGGAGAGGTCTGGCTGTGTTCGGGACAGTCGAATATGGAATGGAATTATTATGCCGGCGTTACCGGCATGCGGGAAGAACTGCCGCAGGCGGCCCTTCCGAACCTGCGCCTGCTGAACACACCACGCCGCACGGCCCAGTACCCGCAGGATGAAGTGCATGCCCAGTGGACCCGCAGTGATTCCAGCACGGTAAAGTCGTTTTCGGCCGTGGGCTATTTCTTCGGGAAAAAGCTTTCCGCCGAACTGGGTGTTCCGGTGGGCCTGATCAATGCTTCCTGGGGCGGAACGCCTGCGGAAGTATGGACGCCCGATTCGCTGGTGCGCAGCCATGCGGCCCTGTCAGCGTCTGCGGCAAAGCTGCAGCCGGCACCCTGGTGGCCCCACACGCCGGGCATTGCGTACAATGCCATGATCGCGCCCTTTACGGCTCTGCCCATTGCAGGCGTGCTGTGGTACCAGGGCGAAGGCAATACCGTGGCGCCGGCCACGTACAGCCAGCTGTTTTCTACCATGATCACCAGCTGGCGCTCAGCCTGGAAGAAAGAGTTCCCGTTCTACTATGTGCAGATTGCACCGTTCACCTACGGCAGCTATCCTTCCGGCGCCCTGATCCGCGAGCAGCAGCTGAAAACCCTGTCCCTGCCCTATACCGGCATGGTAGTGGTGGACGATCTGGTGGAAGACACCACCGATATTCATCCCCGCAATAAGCGCGATGTGGGTAACCGCCTGGCGGCACTGGCCCTGGGTGATACCTATGGCCTGCAGGACAAAGGCGGCAAGAGCCCCGTATTCAAAAGCCTGCGCGTGGAAGGGGGCCGGGCCATCATTTCCTTTGACTTTGCCGGACCCGGTCTCGAGCTCCGCGGGAAGAAGGCGGCGCAGCTTTATATCGCCGGAGCCGATAAAGTGTTTTACCCTGCGGAGGCTATGATCCGCAACGGCGAGCTGGTGGTCCTTTCCAAAAAAGTAAAGCAGCCGGTAGCCGTGCGGTATGCTTTCGGCAATACGGCCGTCGGGAACCTGTTTTCTAAAAACGGATTCCCTGTATCGGCCTTCCGTACCGACGAGTGGGAGGTAAGCGAAGTAGCGTACGGAAAATAACTGCAGGGACGGTTCCAGGTGAATCGGAATCCGAATGAGGAAAGCAAGGCTGCAGGCAACAAGCAACGGACTGGGGTACCCAGTATATCCGCCGGAATGGAAGGGGAGATTACGGCCGGTTTCCCGACACGGAAGCCCGGGTTACCATGGCGTAGAACCATAAGGAATGCATCAGGAAACAGGCTGGAGGTATAATCTGTATGCTTTCGGTTAAGCAGTGGGTTAATACAGCGATGATGAGAAAACCTCTGTCCGGGAATGGTGCAAAGAACGTTGGGTTGTGTGCTTGCCGGCTGCAGTATTCCATCACCATTCAATTACCTGAATAAAAAAAGAGCCGGTAGCCGGCTCTTTTTTATTCATGCATTCCTTCACTTCAATATCGTTTCGATCCGCTGCAGCTCCTCCGGCGAAAACCGGTAGTTGTTCAGGCACCGGAGCGAGTCTTCCACCTGTTCCGGTTTGCTGACTCCGATGAGCACCGAGGTAATACGCGGGTCGCGCAGTTCCCAGGCCAGGGCCATCTGCGCCAGGGTTTGCCCGCGTTCTTCTGCCAGCTGATTCAGCTGCTGTACCTTGCCGATCTTGTCTTCCGTTAGCGCATCGGGTTCGAGGGCACCGTTGCCCCTACCGCTGCCGGCACGGGAACCGGCCGGAATGCCCTTCAGGTATTTGTTGGTGAGCAGCCCTTGTGCCAGCGGCGAAAAAGGGATGCAGCCCACGCCTTCGGCTTCCAGCAGGTCGAGCAGCCCGCCTTCGATCCAGCGGTCGAACATGTTGTATTTGGGCTGATGGATGACGCAGGGTGTACCCAGTTCCTTCAGGATGCGGAAGGCCTGTGCCGCTTCTTCCGGCTGGTAGCTGGAGATCCCTACGTACAGGGCTTTGCCTTGCCGGACGAACAGGTCCAGGGTACTCATGGTTTCTTCCAGCGGCGTTTCCGGGTCGGGCCGGTGGTGGTAGAAGATATCCACGTAGTCGAGGCCCATGCGTTTGAGGCTCTGGTCGAGCGAAGCCACCAGGTATTTTTTGGAGCCCCAGTCGCCGTAGGGGCCGGGCCACATGCCCCAGCCGGCTTTGCTGGAAATGATGAGTTCGTCGCGGTAGGGGCGAAAGTCGTCGTGAAAGATGCGGCCAAAGTTTTCTTCCGCGGAGCCGGGCGGAGGTCCGTAATTGTTCGCCAGATCGAAATGCGTAATGCCCCGGTCGAAGGCCAGGCGGAGAATGGAGCGGCTGTTCTCCAGCACATCAATGTGCCCGAAGTTGTGCCAGAGGCCAAGAGAAACGGCCGGCAGTTTCAGTCCGCTGCGGCCGCAGCGGCGGTACTCCATCGAGGCATAACGGTCCGGATGGGCGGAATAAGGCATGAGGAATGGTTTTTTGGGTTAATGCCTTCAAATATCCGCAATCCGTTGCAAACGGAGGATGAATGTGCAAATATGCAAATGTGCGGATGTGCAGATGGACTATTGTTGACGGACGTTTCCTTGTCATCTGCATATTCGCACATTTGCATATTTGCACATTCATCTCCCCCCGGGTTCCTCCGCGGTTGCGGTTTCCGGGTGCAGCTTCAGCAGGTATTCAAACAGGTTCACCTCGGTGGGGATCTGCAGCTTTTTCCGCAGGCGGTAGCGGCTGATCTCCACGCCCCGCACGGAGATGTTCATCAGCTGGGCGATCTCTTTGCTCGACAGGTTCATGCGCAGGTAGGCGCAGAGCTTCAGCTCATTGGCGCTGAGGTTCGGGAAGCGGGCCTTCAGCGCTACCAGGAAATCACTGTGCACTTTATCGAAATGGTGGGCGAACTGCTCCCAGTCGGTGTCCATCTTGTCTTCCTCGTTCAGCGCCTTGATCATGCGCCGGAATTCGTCCACCGCCTTTTCTTCCTTCACCGTTTTCATCAGCCGCGATAGCTCGGCGCGGATCTTGGTCAGCAGCTCGCCTTTCTGCACCAGGTGCATGGCAGCCGAGGCCAGCTCGGTGTTTTTATGCCCGATTTCGGCTTCCAGTTTTTCGTTGCGCAGCTTTACCAGCTCCTTTTCGGTTTTATCCAGTTCCAGCTGGTGCAGGTACTGCAGCCGCTGCTGCTCTTCGGCATGCTGCCGGCGCTGGGCTTCGAACTTCCGTTTCTGGTGGCGGTACCCGTACCAGGTGGCGGAAAGGGCCAGGAGCCCGTAAACGGTAAACGCCCACCAGGTCAGGTACCAGGGCGGCAGGATGGTAAAGCGGTACGAGGCTACGGTCGACTCGTTACCGAGGTTGTTGCGGGCCTTTACCCGGAACGTATAGGTGCCGGGAGGCAGGTTCGTATAATCTTTTTCGGTGCGGCGCGTCCATTCCGACCAGTTGCGGTCGAACCCGTCGAGCATATAGCTGAACTCCATGTTGGGTCGCTGGCTGTACAGGGGCGCCGAGAACTGGAAGCGGATCGAGTTCCAGTCGTTGCGGATGGAGGGAGCGCTGCCCTGTACCTGCTCTTCGTTGACGTCGCGGAAATACCCGCCGAACAGCATCGAATCCGATTTCTGGAAGATGTGCACGGAGCGGAGCTGTACCGGCATGCGGGCCACCTGCTCCTTGTATTTCTGCAGGTTGATGTGGTAAAAGCCTTTTTCGGCGCCTACGAAAATATTGGAGGCATCGGCGGGGAACACATGTTCGAAACCCGATACCAGCTTGTTGGTGAGCTCCGGGAAATACAGGATCCGGGGCTTCGGACCGCTGAATTCCACGATGCCCAGCAGCTTGTGGTGTACGAACCAGATGTTGCCGGCCGGATCTTCCTTCAGGTACCGCACCGGGATGCCCCGGAACAGGTCGCCGAACAGGGAGGTGGGCCGGAACACATCGGCCGCGGCATCGTATTCAAGGATACCCTGTTCGGTGGTCACGATCACCCGGTTGCGTACTTTGAATACATAATTATTATTGACCGTCAGTCCCTTAACGGCGGTGTACAGCTTTACCTGTGCCTTTCCGGAGGCGTCCAGCCAGATCCGGTACAGGCCCTTGTAGGGATGGGCCACCCAAAGGTTGTTCCGGTCGTCGAGGGTGATAAAGCGGGCCGACTCGAACCGGGCCCGGATACCCGTCTGCTCCAGCTTTCCGCCTTCCTGCCGGAAAAAATCCACCCCGCTGTAGTTGCCGGCGGCCACCAGGCCGGGATGGCGGGAGGAGGCGACCGGCTGGAAGGTCCAGAAGCCCGAGGAGTTGTCCAGCAGGCGGGCAGCGGCTCCTTCCACGGCAAAAGCACCTTCGTGGTGGCCCATAAACAACCGCCCGTTGAGGGAAGAAAGGTTCCAAACCTGTCCCTGGCTTCCCGTTACCGGTTCAAAGCTGCCTTTGACAAAGCTCAGGTCGGGGGAGGGGCCCAGGGGTACGCGGAACAGCCCCGTGGAGGTGCCGGCATACAGGAACCCGTCATGGATCTGGGCCGCATACCCGGAACCGGCATCGCCGCTGCCGGGAAAGACATGCTTGATCGCACTGTTGTAGGAAACGAAATCGATGCCGTTATCGAGTCCCATCCACAGGTTGCCTTCGCGGTCCAGCAACAGGCTCAGGATATTATTGTTCTGGAGGCCTTCGCGCCGGGCAAAACTCTGAATCAGGTTGCCTGCCCGGTCTATAATATAACAGCCGTCCGTGGAGGTGGCCAGGGCGATCCAGTCCTTGTTGACGGTAACGGCCGTGTAAATCCGGCTCCGGGCAAATAAAGCCTGGTTGCTGCCGGGAAGCAACGTCAGTTTATTTCCCTGGAGGAGGAAAATGCCGTTTTTATGGGTGGTTACCAGGGTGCTGTCGCGCCCGAGCGGCAGGGTCGCCGTCACGAGAAAGCCCTCCGGCAGTTCGTTTTGCTCCAGGAAGGGCCGCCATTGGCCGTCTTCCAGCCGTAATAATCCATCTTTCCAGTCCTGCGCTACCAGTCCGCCATGGGTGGGACCCATAAACCGCCACTCGTTCGGTGCCCGGTACACTTTCATGGAAGAAGTGCCGGTAAGCTGGAATATCCGGTGGCTGGTGCGGAAATACAGGTCGTTGCGGAACGAAAGGACGTCCCAGACGTCGGCAAAGGAATTATCGTTTTTGGGAAGCAGGTGTTTCAGCGAGGTATAGGCCAGGCGACCCCGCTGATCCGGGGCGAAATAACCCAGTTCGTCCTGCGCGCCTACATAGATCCGGTGGTCCGGTGCGATTTCCAGGGAGCGGACGATCGTACGGTTCGGAAGGGGGTGCAGCTGCCAGTAACTGCCGTCATAAGTAAGGAGGCCTTCGTTGTTGGCAAAATAAAGGATGCCGTTCCGGTCCTGGCGGATATCCCAGTTCTGGGTGCCGGCACCATAGGCCTGTTTGGTATGGTTGGTAATATCGGGGAGGCCGATGGTATTCTGGCCGGCACTGTTCAGGCCCGGCAACAGGAAGAGGAGGAAATAAAGAAGACGATACATATGAGCAGGCACAATGTGAAAGTAATAATTTTCGTTGATGTAGGAATGTTGTAGTAAAGATGCTTATAAACCAAGGGTTTCTGCAGCCCTGATGTAGTGGTGATGTAGGGGTTTATTGGAAATTTGAGCAGGTGAAAACCTAATTTTAACGCCCCGGAGGGCATGGACGGCTCCCGGGTATTTTTTCGCTAATTCAACCATAATGCTTGCGTATGAAAATGAAAGCTGCGCTTTTGCTTTGTTCGATGCTGTTGCTCCAGGTCGTTTCTTTTGACCTCTGGGCGCAGGCAGTTCAGGTTACCGGCCGGGTAACCGCCCGCACCAGCGGGGAGGCCCTTCCCGGGGCGACTATCCGGGTGAAGGGTACCGCTACTGCCGCCACGGCAGATGCCACCGGCAACTTCTCCATTACGGTGCCCGGACCGGGCTCCGTGCTCCAGGTTTCTTTTACCGGCATGACCGACCAGGAAGTTACCGTACAGGACGGTGGTCCGCTTGCCATTACTTTAGAAGAGCGTTCCGGATCCATGAATGAAGTAGTGGTGGTGGGGTACGGTACCCAGCGCCGCCGCACCGTAACCACGGCCATTTCTTCCGTAAAGGCCTCCGACCTGGAAAACATGCCCGTTCTGCGGGTAGAGCAGTCCCTTCAGGGCCGCGTTTCCGGTCTTACAATCACCTCCTCCTCGGGCCAGCCGGGTGCCGGTTCTACCGTCCGGGTGCGGGGTACAACAACAATCGGCAACTCCAACCCCCTGTACATTGTGGACGGCGTACAGGTAGGCGGAGGTATTGATTACCTGAACCAGGCTGATATCGAGTCGATTGAAGTCCTGAAAGATGCGGCATCTGCTGCCATTTATGGAGCGCGGGCCGCTAACGGGGTGATCCTGATCACCACCAAGAAAGGCCGCCGCGGCCAGATCAGCGTGGCCTACAACGGTTTTTACGGCACCCAGGCCCCCTGGCGCAAGCTGAAACTGCTGAACGCCACCGAATATGCCACCCTGCTCAACGAGGCTACCGTAGCCGGTGGTGGTAATGTCCGCTTTGGCGACCCGGCCTCCTTTGGCAAGGGTACCGACTGGCAGGCCCAGGTGTTCAACGACAAGGCGCCGATCCAGAACCACGAGCTCAGCCTTTCCGGCGGCTCCGACCGTTCTACTTATTTTGCATCTTTCGCGCTGCTGGACCAGGAAGGCATTGTGGCCTCCCAAAACTCGCAGTACAACCGTTTTACCGCCCGTTTTAACTCCACCCACAAAATCACCGACCGGATCTCTTTCGGCAACAACATCGGTTATACCCGGAACCGGGCCATCGGTGTGGGTACCAACGACGAATGGGGTTCCCCGCTGAACCGGGCCATCAACATGGACCCGATCACTCCTGTTGTGGAAACCGACCCAACACGCCAGACCCAGGCACCTTATAATAATGCCAACGTGGTGCGTGATGCTTTCGGCAATCCCTACGGCATCTCCACCATCGTCACTTCCGAGATCCTGAACCCCGTGGCCGCGCTGCAGGTGCAGCAGGGCAATGGCTGGTCCGACAAGATCGTAGGTAACGTGTACGCCGAGGCCGAGCCCATCCGCGGTCTGCGCCTCCGCTCTACCCTGGGAGCCGACCTGGCTTTCTGGGGCGACCAGGGCTTCGATCCGGTTTTCTACCTGAATGCCACCAACCAGCGCACCCTGAACCGGTTTACGCGCAACGTAAACCGCGGTCTTTTCTGGACCTGGGAAAATACCGCTTCTTATTCCCGCACCTTCGGCAGCCACGACCTGTCGGCCCTGGTAGGTACCTCGGCCCAGAAGAACTATGGCGAAACACAGGGCGGCCGCAAGGAAGGCATCCCGGTAAATAATATAAAGGACGCCTCGCTGGCCTTCCCCGTTCCCCGCACGAACCAGGAGTTCTGGGGCGGTGAGTACCAGGAGACCCTGGCTTCGCTGTTCGGAAGGCTGAATTACAGCTACGACGACCGGTACCTGGTATCCGGCGTGATCCGCCGCGACGGCTCCTCCCGCTTCGGTTCCAACAACAAGTTCGGTGTGTTCCCCTCGGTATCTCTGGGCTGGATCGCCTCCCGTGAATCCTTCTGGCCGGAGAACGATGTGGTGAATTTCCTGAAAGTCCGCGGCTCCTGGGGCGTGAACGGAAACAACCAGATCGGCGACTTCCTGTACCTGGCTACGGTAGGCGGCGGCCGGAACTATACGGTGGACGGATCCACGCTGGTGAACGGTGTGAGCCCCAATGCCATCTCCAACCCCGACCTCCGCTGGGAAGAGACCGCGCAAACGAACATCGGCATCGACGCCACCCTGTTCCGCAACTTCACTTTTACGTTCGATATATATAATAAGAAGACCACCGGCATGCTCCTGGGCATCTCCGTTCCGGGCTATGTAGGCAACAACGGCCCTGTGGGCAACATCGCCGACATGGAAAACCGGGGTATGGAGTTCGAGCTGGGCTACAACCGCACCATCGGCGACCTCCGCTTCAACGTGAGCGCCAATGCCTCGTACCTGGAAAATGAAGTGACCTACCTCGGTGCCGACAAACTGTTCCTCAACGGACAGACCTTTGGTCCCCAGGGAGTGGAGATCACCCGTACGCAGGTTGGACAGGCCATCGGTTCTTTCTTTGGCTTCAAAACCGCCGGCCTGTTCCAGAACGAGGCCGATGTGGCCGCCCACGTGGGCAAAACCGGTCAGCTGCTGCAGCCGGCCGCCCGCCCCGGCGA
Organism: Chitinophagaceae bacterium; assembly: GCA_036263755.1. GTDB lineage: Bacteria > Bacteroidota > Bacteroidia > Chitinophagales > Chitinophagaceae > Flavisolibacter. Next base: position 8,381 of record DATAGL010000164.1, read on the forward strand.
CATCCGGTTCGTGGATGTGAACAACGACGGTCTGCTGAACAACGACGACCGCACCATCATCGGCGACCCCACACCCGACTGGACCTTCGGCTTCAACCTGTCAGCCAACTACAAGAACTTCGACTTCACGCTGTTCGGCCAGGGCGTTCAGGGCAACCAGGTGTTCCAGGCCATTCGCCGCTTTGACCTGCCCACCGCCAACTGGACCACAGAGGCCCTGGGCCGCTGGAGAGGAGAAGGTACGTCGAACGACTTCCCCCGCCTGGTGCTGAACGATCCGAACCAGAACTTCAGCCGGAGCTCCGACTTCTACCTGGAAGATGGCTCTTACTTCCGGATCAAGACCC
>DATAGL010000165.1:0-3435 GCA_036263755.1 Chitinophagaceae bacterium
TCGAGGTGCAGGCGCTGGTCACCCAGTCGGTATACGGCACGCCGCAGCGCACCGTGAGCGGGTTCGACCTGCGCCGCCTGCAGCTCCTGCTGGCCGTGCTCGAAAAGCGCGGCGGCTTTCACTTCGGTGTGAAGGACGTATTCCTCAACCTGGCGGGCGGACTGAAAGTGGAAGACCCTTCGATCGACCTTGCCGTGCTCTGCGCCCTGCTCTCTTCCTTTGAAGACGTGCCGGTATCGAACACGATCTGTTTTGCCGGTGAAGTGGGACTCAGCGGCGAGATCCGGGCCGTGAACCGCGTAGACCAGCGCATCGCCGAAGCCGAGAAGATGGGCTTTGAAAAAATCATCATTTCGAAGTACAGCCAGTCGGGCCCTGCCCGCCGCCGCTCCGGTATTGAAGTGGTGCAGATGGCCCGCGTGGAAGAAGTGTACCGCTACCTGTTTTAATGAATGCACTCAAAGATATGGGCGAAGCCCTGCTGCACCTGCTTTACCCGCAGGTATGCGCCGGCTGCGGCTCCGACAGCCTTACCCCCAGTCACCCGCTCTGCGCGGCCTGTCTCGACACCCTGCCGGAGACCGGGTTCCATCCGCTGAGTCCCAACCTGGTGGAGAAGGTGTTCTGGGGACGCCTGCCCTTGGCCGGTGCCACGGCACATTTTTACTTCAGCAAAGGAGCCCGCATCCAGCAGCTCATGCATGCTTTCAAGTACGGCGGCCGGCAGGAACTGGGGCAGTACCTGGGCGCGCTGATGGGACGGCAGCTGGCGGAAGTCGCCCGCTTCCGCTCCGTCGATGCCCTCGTACCCCTGCCCCTGCACCCGGCCCGCGAACGCCGGCGCGGCTTCAACCAGGCGGCCGTGCTGTGCAACGGCCTTGCTTCGGTGCTGGACAAGCCCGTGCTGGCCGGTGCCGTACGGCGCGGAAGGGCAACCGCTACACAAACCCGCATGTCGCGCGTGCAGCGCTGGGAGAATATGGAAGGACGTTTCTCAGCGCAGGCGGAGGGCCTGGCGGGAAAGCACCTGCTGCTGGTAGACGACGTGGTTACCACGGGGGCCACGCTGGAAGCTTGCGGCCGGGCCCTGCTCGAAGCGGCGCCCTGCACGCTGAGCATCGCCACGCTTTGTTTTTCTGCCCCCTGATGTACTTTTACTGTTTAATCAATCTTCTGTGAGAATAACCTCTATCCTCCTCCTCGTGCTGTTGCTCCTGTCGTGCCGTAAGGAGGCCTTCACTTCCGATCCTTCGGCCCGCCTGCAGGGCCCCGCCGATACATTGCGCTTTGACACCGTATTTGCCTCCGCCGGTTCGGTTACCCGTACGGTGAAGCTGTTCAACCACAACCGGGAAGGCCTCCGCATCGCCTCCGTGCGCCTGGCCGGCGGCGACGCCTCGCCCTTCCGTATCAATGCCGACGGGCAGCCCGGCCCGGAGATCCGCGACCTGGAGGTAGCTGCCGGCGACAGCACCTACCTGTTCATCACCGTACGCATCAACCCGTCCTCCAACCGCCTGCCCTTTGTTGTACGCGACAGCATTGAAATCAGCTACAACGGCAACCTGCAGAAAATCCGGCTCGAAGCCTATGGCCAGAACGCCCGCTTCCTGCGCGGGCATATAGTGGACGAAACGGAGACCTGGGACAATAGTCTGCCTTATGTGATCCTCGACGGGCTGCTGGTTGCGGAGGGCGCCACGCTGGAGGTGCCGGCCGGTACACAGGTGTATTTCCATGCGGATGCGCCGCTGCTGGTGGAGGGCACCCTGCAGGTGAAAGGCGGGGCCGACTCCGCCGACCGCGTGGTGTTCCGCAGCGACCGCCTGGATGCGCCCTACCGCGATTTTCCGGCCGGCTGGCCAGGGATTGTCTTCCGCGCCTCCAGTAGCAACAACCTGATCCGCTATGCCCGGATTCTGAACGCCTACCAGGCGGTTGCGCTGCAGGAGCCCGCTCCCGGCAGCGGACCAAAGCTGCGTCTGGAGCAAACCGAAATCGACAATGCGTACGATGCGGGCATCCTGGCCGTGCATTCCAGCCTGGAGGCCGAAAACCTGCTGGTGAGCAACTGCGGCAAAAACGTGCAGCTGGTGCAGGGAGGAACGTACTCCTTCACCCATTGCACCCTGGCGGCCTATGCCAATACCTTCCTGCAGCACAAGGACCCGGTGCTTTTTGTTTCCAATTACCTGAACGTGAACAATGTACTGGAAAGCCGCGCCCTGGACGCGGTATTCCGCAACTGCATCATCTGGGGCGAGGGCGGCCTGACGGAAGACGAAGCCGTAGTGACCCGCAGCGGTGCTACGCCCTTCCATGTCCGCTTCGACGGGGTGCTCTGGAACGTAAAGAACACACCGGCGGAAGCCGTGGTTACCCGGGCCCTGGCCCATGAAGACCCGCAGTTTGAAACGATCGACAACAGCCGGCGCCTCTATAATTTCCGCCTGGGGCCCTCCTCTCCCGCGCTGGCGCAGGGTGTTGCCGCAGGAACGGCCCTCGACCTCGATGCACGGCCGCGCCCGGCTACAGCCCCGGACCTCGGGGCTTATGAGCGGCCCTGAGCCGGGGAAGATTTTTCAAGGCCCTCCGTGCAACCTTTGTACCTTTAATCTGTTCTTTTCACTACAAGCTTTCAAACATGAAAACACTCCTGCTGGCTATGATCCTTTCTGTTGCACTTTCCGGCGCCTCTATCTACGACTTCAAGGTAACCGGCCTCGAAGGCAATACCATTGACTTCTCCGCCTACAAAGGAAAAAAGATCCTGATCGTGAACACGGCTTCCAAATGCGGCCTGACCCCGCAGTACGAGGAGCTGCAGCAACTGTACGCGAAGCATAAGGACAAGCTGGTGATCGTAGGCTTTCCGGCCAACAACTTTGCCGGACAGGAGCCGGGCTCCAATACCGAGATCCAGGAGTTCTGCAAGCGGAACTACGGGGTTACGTTCCCCATGGCCGAAAAAGTGTCGGTTGCCGGCGACGATATGCACCCCCTCTTCCAGTACCTGACCGCCGAGGCAAAGAAGATCGGCACCCCCGATCCCATCATTTCCTGGAATTTCACCAAGTTCCTCGTGGATGAAAAAGGCAAGCTGGTAAAGGTGTTCCCGAGCAAAATGAAACCGACCGACCCGGAAATCCTGAAGCACCTGAACTAAGGACCCGCAATCCCCAGGCAAGAACCTTCCGAATACTGCAGAAGCCATCTGATTTCAGGTGGCTTTTGTGCTTTCTGCTGTGCGTGGGGATTGGGATTTTGGAATTGGGTATTGGGGGTTAGTTGATCAGTTGACTGAGTTGATAAGGTATGCCTGCTGTACTCTGTTCCTCTGCTCGCTCTGTGCGAAACCCTCTTCCGGACCCAACCAAATTCTCAATACCCAATTCCCAATACCCAATCCCCAATTTCTTCCCGCTCATAGCGGCT
>DATAGL010000166.1:0-1878 GCA_036263755.1 Chitinophagaceae bacterium
TTGCAGGAGGATAGCATATGGATAGACAAACGGAAAGCATTTTTCAGCTGGTAAAAGAGCACAAGGGGCTTACCCTGGAAGCATTTACGGAACGGGCCCGCCCGGCAGATACGGCGGCGCTCGACGCTGCGCTGAAGGCCCTGATTGACGGGGGATATATTACCTTTTTCGGAGGGCGGCTGTACCCGAACATCCGCACCCTGGGCATTGTGCCGAAAGGGGAGCGCCAGACCGCCGCCGAGATTGAATTGCCCCGCCTAACGGTGGAAGAGCTGCAGGCCGTGCTGCAGCCCTACGATACCGATCCGCTGTATTACGACCCTTACCCCATAGAGGCCGAACACGAACCCTGGCTCCGGGAGCGGTTCGGCATCGACCTGGATTTCGAACACTTCGACTACTACCTGCTCTGCGGCTTCGACGATGCCGGGACGGAGGAAAGCCCGTAGCTGTTCGTCAACCGGCAAGTCAGTTGATCCGTTGACAAGTTGATCTGTTGACAAGTAGATCCATTGGTATTTTTGCTGCTTCGACACAAAAACAACCACAAACCCCAAACCGCTCATGTCTTCCCAACGTCCCGGAGTGGATATCATCAACGAAGTGCTGGAAGCCTGCATCCTGGCCTTCCCGGTTTCTTCGTTCATCATTTCGCTCTACAAGCAATACATCCACCGCGGCTGGCTCACAAAGGGGCAGCTGCAGGGACTTTTGTCCAAAGCGCAAAAGGCGCCGGACCTGGCGCCCGGCAAGCTCGCCGCCCTGGAGGCCCTGATCAAAAAAATGCCCACCCGGTACAAGTCCGAAGCCCCGCCGCCTGCGCCCCTGTACACAAAGGACGAAGCCACCGGCCGGCTCATTGAAGACATCCTGGCCAAATATCCGCAGCACAAGGCCGTGCTGGGGATGAAGAACAAATACGACCGAAACGAACCGCTGACCACTGCCGAACAGGCCGACCTGCAGCGCTTCTCCAAACGGATCAGGGAATGAATGTCGAACCGACGAACAAGGAATGCCGAATGATGAAGGAAGTGAAATTGGTTCCGCTCAATTCATTACAAAACTACTTCCCCCTACTTCGCCATTCTGCATTCCTTGTTCGTCTGTTTGACATTCCTCATCTTTCCCACAGCCCTTCTTCAATCACCTCCACCACATGCCCGTCGGGGTCGTCGAAGTAAAAAGAGCGGAGGCCGTTGGGCCAGGTATGATGGTGCGTGATGCGGATGCCGGCTGAACCGGTTTCCTGCACCGCGGCATCGTAGGCAGCCCGGGCCACCTCAAAGGCAAAGTGGATGGCGCCGCGGGCGCCGTGCGGGGGCAGCTCTGTCTCAGCCAGGGTTTTTTCTGCGATAAAGCACAGCAGCACCGAGGCGCCGGCCCGGAAGAAAATATGCCGGCCCTCCACCCGGGAGATTACCGGCAGACCCAGCTTTCCCCGGTAAAAGTCCTCCGTGCGCTGCAGGTCGCTCACGTAGAGGCAGGTTTCTTTAATGCGTTGAGGTATCATAAATCAAGGATTGCACAGATGATTGGAGAGAGGACACAGATCATTCCGCTCGTGTCTGCTCCCGTTGAAAAACCATTTGGGACCGGCAGGCCTTCGCTTCCGGAAACGTACGGTCCGGTCTCCCAATTTGTACTCCGGCCAAGATAGGACGATCCGCGTCACCTTCACGGATCACCTCTGAAGCATACACGGACTGAACCCTGCCCTCTCCCTGCCCGGCGCTCCGGACACCTGCCAACCTGCACATTTGCCTATTTGCACATCTGCACATCTGCTCATCAGTCCTCTCCCCATTAATGAATTGGTAAATTCCCCGCGAAACCGTAATTAATCCTGCGCTCCCCTGAAAAGAACCTACCTTCACC
>DATAGL010000167.1:0-1915 GCA_036263755.1 Chitinophagaceae bacterium
GCCGGTCGAACAGTACATGGACTACCTTGCTGTAAGAGATCTTCCCGTCCTTGTCCACCTGCCGGATGCGGTAGAAATTGTGCGGGCTGTACGGCGCGGGGTCCACCAGCCGCATCGGGGCATGACCTGCCACGGTACCGATAGCCGTAAAGGAGTTGTTGTTGGCGGATTTCTCCACGACAAAGTGATCATGCTGCTCGTCGGGTAGCGCCGCCCATTCCACCAGCACGGTGTTATCGTTTAGCAGCGTCCCGTCCAGGTCCACGAACTCTACGGGCAGCGTGGAAAAGTTCCTGTACGAAAGCATCAGTACCTTGCCGCCGTCCCGCGTAGTTACATCGGCACCATTGAAGCCGCCGGTAGGCCCGGAAGTGGAGCCCAGGCTGTCGATCACGGCCCAGATATAGCCGCCGTTGGCATGCAGGGCGATATCGCGCACGCGCCAGCCGTGCAGCAGCGGGAACGTATCGATTGCGTTCGAGCTGGCCGTCAGGTCGATGCCCGTGCCGGCCGCATTCAGCCGCATGCGGTACAATCCGTATTTCAGCGAGGGGACCAAAAGAGAATTCTTCCAGCCGGGTATCTGGCTGCTGCCATAGAACGCGATGCTGGAAGGCGCGATGGTGGGCCAGGTAAAAATATCGGAAGTAGTGAGCTCGATCTGGCCGGCATGCCAGGCGAAGGTAGAAAAGATGGGATCTACATAGTCGCCTTTCGTGCTGCTCCAACCCGTTTCAGTGGTAATGGAAGCATTGTATGCATTCAGGTTTTTGCCGGCCAGGATATTATTCCCCGTAAACCCGTCGGTAGCGTCGTCGTTCATGGAATAGTTATTGTCTGCCATGCCCGCTACGTGCGGCCATCCGTAGTTCTTCCCCGACTGGATGATATTCACCTCATCATCCGATTTATCGCCATGCTCCGAGCTGTACAGCCGCCAGGTGCCGTTTACGTTCCCCCAGGCAAGGCCCTGCGGGTTCCGGTGGCCGTAGCTGAACACAGGTGTACGCAAACCAGTGAAGATGCTGTGTGCATATGGGTTGTCGTTCGGGATCCACTGGCGCCACCTATCGAACGGATGTACGGGTGTGCCGGGTACCCCATCGCCATCGGGCTCGGTGTTCAGGCGCAGGATCTTTCCTTCACAGGTATCCCGGTCCTGCGCATACATGGAACGTCCGGCGTTGTTGAACTGGCCGGCACCCATATCACCGATGGTATAGTACAGCTTGTAGGTATTGTCGGGGCCTTCTTTCACCGGGCTCATCGACATCCGGCCGGAGTTGTGGTCATTCGAGCCGGGCAGGTTGGAGAGGACTGTATCCAGAATCACCAGGGTGTCTCTTTTGCTTGCACCTACGGTCGGGTTTCCGGCATCGGCAGCATAATAAAAACGGCAGCGGACGATCTTCGTTTTGAAGATACACGTGGTGGAGGGGTTGTTGGATGCATTGACCGGACAGTTCTCCCGGCTATATACATACGCAAGGTAAGCCCAACGCCTGGCCGGATTTGTCTGGAACTCCGGGTGCAGCACAAAGCCCTGCATACCGCCCTGTGGCTGGGGGCCGGAACGACCGAAATTCACCTCCGTACTGGCCAGCGGTATCTTCAGCACCTGCTGAGCAGGTACATTTTTTTGCGCGGTCGTCCGCGTCGGACTGATGCGTACGACGCGGTACCCTTTTGCTTCCGTTATCCACAACGAATCATCCGGACCATGAGTGATTTCCCAGGGATAGCCCAGCGACTTGGCTACCGTGTCGATATGGAACAGGGCTGTAGTGGAGTCGGTTACGGGAGCAGCCCCGGGGTCCTGCACCGAGATATTGAAGGTGGACAATGTACCGGCATTGATGTTCCGGGTGGAATAAATCCGGATGTAGTAGGTATTGCCTATGGTCAGGGAAGGCGG
>DATAGL010000168.1:0-4151 GCA_036263755.1 Chitinophagaceae bacterium
TGGCTGTGCCATGGAATAAAATTTGCATCAGCTTATACGGCTGATTTTTTGGATGAACAACTTTTCCACAGATCACCCCGCCTAAATTTCTATCTATGCTTAGTCGCTACACTTTTGACGGCATGACGCCGCAACAACAGGCCGACACCCTGCTGCTTCGCGGCAGTTTTCTTTACTCCCGTCAGGAGCCGGAGTTCCTCGTTGATCTGTACCGCATGGACGGGTTTTATGTGGAGATCTACTATCATAAGCGCGAAGCAGATATCGTAGCCGTGCGTAGCTTCTATGTGCTGGGTGAAAACCAGAAAGTACTCACGGACGAAAAGATCCGCTACATGCACTTTTACGCCGCCTCGATGCCCAGTGCTTAATCTTCCTTTAACGGCATTTTCATACGCGCCGGCCTTCACGAGCGCCCGCTTCTTTCTATCCCTTTCAGGGAACAGTATGTTCTATTGAAAAGTACTGCCGGTACCGGTAGCCATTCTATCCTTGCAGGATTTCGGAAGCTGCCGGAATCACGCCAGTTTTTGGTGCGCAGATGCGTCTGCAGGGTTCTTTTTTCCCATCGATAGGTCCCGGAAGCTTCTGGCCAGTTTATAGAGGTCCGAACGGCTGCCTTTTTCATAACAGGCTTCGGCACCGTCTGCCAGGAGCATTTCTTCCATGATGGGCTGCATGCCCTTTCCGTAAAGTACCACCGGCAGGGAACGCGTGGCGGGCGCTGCTTTTAAGAAGCGCAGCAATTGTCCCCCGTTCTTAATGGGCATATTAAAGTCCAGTACGATCAGCGCCGGCAGGCGGTCCTCCGGCAGCAGTTGCAGGTAGCGCAGGAACGATTCACTGGATGAGAAAATGCGGATGGATGCAGCCTGGTCCATATCGGAAAATGCCTGGGCAATTACCCTGCGGTCTTCCGCATCATCTTCCACAAGCAGTATGGCTGGAAACAGGTCCTGCATGAAATAAAAATACGGATTTGAATGATTGGCGCCCTGTTCTTTTCTGCCACCCGGCAAACCATTGCCCGACCAGGCGAAACGGGAAGGTTAACGGAAGCGGGCTGCGATTTCGGCCCGCGAATGCATGTTCAGCTTGGTGTATATTTTCCGGATGTGCGAAAAGAGCGTGTCCATGGAAATAAAGCAGCGGGTGGCAATGTCCTTATAGGAAAGTCCGTCAATGAGCAGTAACAGGATTTCCTTTTCCCGCTTGGTGAGGTTGTACTCGTCGATCCGGATCGTTTTCTGGTTTTTGGCGGAAAAATAATCCAGGATCTTGCGGGCGATCTGTCCGTTCATAACGCTTTCCCCCCGGTGTATGGCGCGGATGGCGTCAAGGATCTTATCCGGCTGGTCTTTTTTGAGCAGGTACCCGAGGGCGCCAGCCTTGATGGACTGGAAGATCTTTTCTTCATCCTCAAAAACCGTCAGCATGAAAATGTTGATTTCCGGGAACTGATCCTTGATGATCTTTATACCTTCTATGCCCGAAATCTGCGGCAGGTCGATATCCATGATCACCACATCGGGTTTCGATATCCGGAAGGTATCGGTGATGTGCAGCAGGTTGTCGCCGCAGTGTACGATTTCAATATCGGCCGCCGTCTGGATAAGGGTTTCCAGTGCTTTCCGGTACGTGGCATTGTCTTCAATAATGGCAAGATGGATCATGTTGCAGGTCAAAGGTAACCCGGTGCTTCGGGTTACCGCTCGCATATTTATGTGAAATTACAGCAGCGCCTGCACGTGGATACGCGTACCGGCACCCGGTTCGGAGTAAACGGAGGCGTTGCCCTTCATTTCTGCAGCGCGGTCCCGCATGTTTTTCAGTCCGTTCCGGTTGGTATTCACCCCGGCCGGATCAAAGCCGCGGCCATTATCGGTGATCTCCATGTCGAGCCGGCGGCCGCTTACCTTTAACCGTACCGTACAGCGGGTGGCACCGGAGTGCTTGGCCACATTGTTCACTGCTTCCTTGAACAGCAGGTAAATGTTTTGTTTTTGTTTCAGGTCCAGCTTCATGCCTGTCAGTTCGGGATTGTACTCCAGGTTGAACTGAATATGGGCGGCGGAAAGCAGGGACTCGGCGAAGAGTTTCATCCGGCTGACCAGCTGTTCCCCGGTGTCGTTCTTTGGGTTGATGCCCCAGACCAGGTCATCAAGCTTTGTGATAATGTCGGTGGCATTGCCCTGAATCAAGTGGAGGAACTCAGTGTTCTGCTCCGTTCTTTTGGCCAGTTCCGTATAAATATTGATGCTGCTCAGCGTGGAGCCGATGTCATCATGCAGGTCCGAAGAAATGGACCGCCGCATGCGTTCGACACGAAGCAGCTGGTACAGACGGAAGCGGTACAACGCATAGGTGGATGCAAGGAAAACAAATACTACTGACAGGAGGAACCACCACTGCCGCCACCAGGGTTTCCGGATTGTAAACGCGAACCGAACGCCGGTCCGTTCCCGGTTCCCGTTGTTGTCCACGGCATAAGATTCAAATACGTAGTCGCCGGGAGCCAGTGAAGCATAGCGGATGACACTTCCGAGGTCATCGGTATTGTGCCATTGCTCATCAACTTCGTTCCCTCTAAGCCGGTACTGGTAATGCAGCTTCTTTGTCACGTCAAACCACGGGGCCGACAAATAAAATTCAATATTATTGCGCGCATGGCTTAAGGTAACACCTTGCGTAGTCACGGTATCTGTGCTGTTGATCAATACATAATTCAGGTAACTGTCCGGAACGGTGGCAACCGTTCGCTGGTTTACGGGAACTTTATAGATGCCTTCTTCGGTTGTGATATATGCCGATCCGTTCCACTCGGCTACATCAAAAGCATTTATACCTGCAATGTTGGGAAATTCCAGATCGGACCGTATCTGCAAAGTGGTCACATCCATTACCTGTATACCCACATTTAAAAAGAGCCATAAATGATTCCCGATGGCTTTCATCCTTATGATGGTATTCGATAACAAGCCGTCATTGACGGTAATGTTTTTCATCTGCGTTCCTTCTTTTACCAGCAGCCCCTTTGCATAGGTGGCAATAAACATCTTCCCTCCCGCATATTCCAGGGCCGGTGAAAAGACGGGTACGTTCTGGTAGGTTACTTGTTTATAACCTTGCCCGGAAAATGTGTAAAGGCCTTCCTTGAAAGAGGCGTACAGGGTATGGCCCTTCCTGTCGTACCGGACAGCATGGCAACGGTTATCCCGGATGAATACTTCATAACTCCCTATGCGCTGTTGCCGGAAACCGGGAAATGTTTCGGGCTTCAGGACCGGGGACAGATGGGCTGTGTTACCCGCATCCGGGAAGCCCAGGGCAAACAGAGCAACGGAGGATGCAGCAAACAAGCGCCCTCCATGATAGTCTGCGTCTTTAGCGTTGACGATTATTTTGAAAGGGGTAACTTTTCTGTTCTTTACGTCAATAACTAATGTTCCGGGGCCTGCAAGATTAACAAGAATATTGTCCTCATGGATGGTTTTCAACAACTCCACTCCGCCGGTATTTTGGGGCGGCCTGATATGCCAGGTGTCTTTGGAGGCGCCCAAACTTTGTACCCTGATTTCACCATCATTGGTTCCATAAATAAAAAAGGAATCCTGGCGTAAGAGTTTTTGAACGAACCGCCCCCCGCCGATCCCTTCCATTGCTACTTTTTCCCAGGCGGGTTGCTGACGCTTTACTAGCAACCCCTTTTTTAAGCTGCTTACCCAGATGTTGCCGTGCCGGTCTGTAACCCGGTCGGAAATATTATAACCCGAAATGGAATCTTTATAGTCGGAGCGAAGGCTCTTCGCCCGGCTATTTACCCAGGCCCATTGCTTGTCCGCAGTTACCGTGTTTATGTAATTCCCTAACTGGATAAAACCTCCATGCAGCACACTATCGTTTTTGATGTAGCCCTTGTGGACGGTTCCGGAAGAATTATGGATGAGGAAGAAAGTATCTTTCAAGGTCTGGGGAAAGATGGAAACGTTGATCAGGGTTTCTTTAGGCAAACTCATCCCGGAAGGCAGCCGTTTGATGGACTTTCCGGGTTCGTACAAATAGAACCGTTCGGTTTCAAAATCCGTATTGGCTTCGGAGATCAGTACTTTGTCCCGGAAGGCACTCAGGTAAAAAGCGGAGACAGGCTTCCG
>DATAGL010000169.1:0-3271 GCA_036263755.1 Chitinophagaceae bacterium
AGGGAAAGGTTCATGGTTTGCGTTTTAGAAAATAGAACAGCAGGCCAAGGCCGATAAGGGTCAGCAGGAAAACGATCGCCAATAATTCCAGCTTGCCGGCAAAAATGCTTTTCCGGTTCGGGTCTTTTTCCAGCGAAAGAAAGATGATATCCCGGGACAGTTGCCGCAGGGAAGCGCTGTCAAGGCCATGGTAATAGCCCCGGATCGTCCGGTTTTTATCAATGAGCACAAAACGGTCCGTATGGATAAAACTGGTATCTACCGCATTGCCGTCCACCAGCGCCAGCTTTAAATGATTCAAAGAGAGATCGTAGATCGTTTTCTTATCCCCGGTCATAAGCCACCAGTTCTGCGCATTGATCTGGAAACGGTTCGCCCAGCTTTTTAAGGCCGGTACGCTGTCCCGTTCAGGGTCTACGGAAAAAGAAAGAAAATGGACAAACTCCGGCACCCGGTCACCCACTTTCTGTGCATTGTGCACCGATTCCTGCAGGTATTTCATATTCTGGGTCAGCTTCGGGCAGATGGTCGGGCAGCGGGTAAAAAAGAAGTTGGCCACCAGGATCTTGCCATCCAGGTCATTCATCTGAACAGACTGGCCCAGGTGATTGATAAAGGAATAGTCCGGGACCTTATGCCAGAGGGTATCGGTAACTTCTTTGCCCTTTTCCACTTTGGTCACTACCGAATCATAAATATAATGACGGGGCATGGCCGTTGCCCGGTCGGTAAATCCTTTCATCAGGAAATACCCCAGAAGCGGAACCAGTAAGGCGATGGCAATGCCAATAAATGCATTTCTCCCCATAATTACGGTTAACACAGGCTGGCTAAATCAATACGCGCAGATCAGGCAAATGCGCTACATACCAACCTGTATGTTTTTAATTCCCGCAAAGGTAGAACAACAGCGGACACGGAATAAAGTTTAACAAAAAACGAAAGGCGCAAATGAAACAGCATTTTCCTTTTGGGAAAGGTCTGCATCATCTGCGCCTTAAAGATTACACGGACAGATTTCTATCCCTGCATAGGTGCTTTATTATTTTAATGCGCCCGGCGTACTGGTGGTATCTCCTACCCGGAGTTCCCGCGTCATGGTGCGCTCCTTGAAATAAGGGTCATACTTGTTGCGCGAAACCCGGTATTCATTTCCATCCCACAGGAAGGCCGCAATAAACCAGATAAACAGCATCAGGGGAACGACAATGGTCATGATGAGGTTGCGGATCTCATCACCCAGGTGCATAAAGATGGAAACAATGTAAAAGGCTTTCGCCAGAGAAAGGATGACAATCACCCCTTTGATAAAAAGTTCCAGCCAGCCCGGCAGGTCCACGGCATACATAAACCAGCCCAGTGCCAGCTCAATGACAGTAATGATCAGCAGAAGCCAGAATGTTCTCCAGATCCGTTTTGTATCGCCCGTCGGCTCGTGATGGTAAGTTACCTCTTGCAATTCAGTATGCTGTTCCATGTCAATTAATTAGTAATAAATGATGTTGTTTTCCTGGGAGGGTTAGATCAGATAAAAACATAAGAATACGAAAACCCATACCAGATCCACAAAGTGCCAGTACAGTCCGGTTTTCTCAATCATGAGGTAATGGCCGCGGCGTTCAAACGTGCCGTTCTGTGCCATGACCAGCATAATGATATTGATGACTACACCCGACAACACGTGGAATCCATGGAATCCGGTAATGCCATAGAAGAAACCGCCAAACGCTACCGGTCCTACTTCACGTACATGAAGCTCATTCAGGTTGATCATTCCGCGCAGTTGCTGATCGGTCATGGCTGCGAGCTGCTGGTGACTCATTTCATGATGGTCAATATGGGCCAGTTTCACCAGTCCCTCATGGGAAGTTTTTGCCAGGGCATCGGTGGCTGCGGCTGCCGGCACATCCTGACCCCAGGGGTTCACCGTTACGGTCTGGCCAATCACATCCAGCACGCCATCGCGGGTCAGTACAGCGTGTTCTGCGGTGATCAGGTGGGTCCATTCCCAGGCCTGGCAAAGCAGGAAGAGGAAACCACCGACGATCGTCCAGGCCAGCCATTTGACCACGCCTTTTTTATCATTGTGATGTCCGGCGTGAACGGCCAGTACCATGGTAACCGAGCTCATGATCAGGATAAAAGTCATGACCGATACGAAGGCCAGCGGAAGGTTGGCGTGTCCGGCTCCCGGGAAGGCGTTGAACACCACGTTCGGATCGGGCCAGTAGTTCTGGGAGAACCGGATGGTGCCATAAGAAATCAGGAAAGCGCCAAAGGTAAAGGCATCACTCATGAGGAAGTACCACATCATCAGTTTGCCATACTCCACGTTGAACGGGCTTCTTCCTCCATTCCACCAATTCGTCTTTGTTGTCACAGCAGTTGTTGCCATATTCTGTTTTCAGTTTGTTCCAACGCTACGGTTCTGAACCGCAGGAAGGCTTTAGGTTGTTATGCTACTTTTTTAATAGGTCCTTTTTTCCTTATTTGCACTCGCCCTTCTCAATAAATCCTGTGATTCTTTTTCCGTCAATCTTTCCGAACATACATCCTGCTCTACTAACCAATATAAATAAAGAACACCAGCAGGTAGATCCAAAGGATGTCTACAAAATGCCAGTACGTGCTCATCACCTCCACCGGTACCGAATTGTAATTCCGGGTCCGGGCAAAGAACGCCTGCAACATCATCACCAGCAGGGCTACAATACCACCCATCACGTGCAGTCCATGCAGGCCGGCTATAATGTATAAGAACTGTCCTTCTCCCGCTCCCTTCCATTGCACGCCATGCTCCCAAAGCCAGGAGAAACCAATGTACTGAAGGATCACAAATGCAATACCTAATCCCAGCGTGGTCAGCATTAAAGCCCGGTATTGCATCATATTCCGCTGCTTGAATGCCCGGAGCGCCATCTGGATCGTTAAAGAACTCAGCAGAATGGCCACTGTGGAATACCAGAATGCCGGAGGCATTTCAATGGTCACCCAACCGGGCTGGCTGCTTTTTACAATAAAGGCACTGGTCAAACCCGCGAACATCATCAGTATACTGGCTATAGCCACGTACAGCGTGAATTTATGCGGGTGAATTCTATTTTTTTGTTGCGTAGCCACAATCACAATTGACACGATTTAAAATGATCGCAAGGTAATTTGTATGAATCACGCAACGGCCCCTGCAATCCAATCACCCTTGCGCAACACGTCTTCTTTTCTCACAAGCCTTTGGTCAGCCTCATCAAAACATTATTTCCTCCAATCCAAA
>DATAGL010000170.1:0-3808 GCA_036263755.1 Chitinophagaceae bacterium
CGCTGGGGAACCGAAGGCCTTGCTGAAAAAATCGGTAACTTATCCCGGAAAAGGACCGGCAAAACCGGCCAGGCTTCCCCTTACGTATATGTTGTCTATGACCCGTGTGCCGCCTTTCCTGTATGGCCTGTTGCTGTTGGCCGTCCCTTTTTTTAACCGGACTATGGCCGCACCCCCTGCCGACTATACAAAGCTTGCCCAATCCCTGCTGTACGCGGTCCGCACCGGTGAGGAATCGGCCGAACTGCGCGCCGCCCTGCAGGCTGCCCATCCCGATTCGCTGGCCGCAGCCCTGACCACCGATGGGCAGCGTACCGCTTTCTGGCTGAACCTGTACAATGCCTATGTTCAGTACCTGCTGAAGACAAATCCTGACCGGTACCGGAAACGCAGCGACTTCTTTACCGACCGGCAGATCCCCGTGGCCGGCGCCCGCCTCAGCCTCGATGCCATCGAGCACGGCATCCTGCGGCGCTCCCGAACCAAGTGGAGCCTGGGGTACATCGGCAAATTGTTTCCCGGGGCCTTCGAAAAAAAATTCCGCGTGGACCATCCCGACTACCGGATTCATTTCGCACTGAATTGCGGGGCCCGGAGCTGTCCGCCCATCGCCTATTACGTGCCCGAGCAGCTCGACCGGCAGCTCAACCTGGCCACGGCCAATTACCTGCAGGGGGAAGCCCTATACGATTCGGCGCGCAACCGGGTGCACCTGCCGGCGATCATGAGCTGGTTCCGGGCCGATTTCGGCGGCCGCAAAGGCATGTATCCCCTACTGGAACGCTGGAAAGTGATTCCGGCAGGCGCACGCCCGAAGATCCGGTTCAAAAAATACGACTGGACCCTTTTCCTGGACAATTATAAAAACGACACCAATGAATAATCACTACTACAACGCAGCAGACCTGGGCCGCTTCGGTTCCATCGGCGATTACCAGAAAGACCTGGCCGATAAGTTCTTTGCCTATTACGGCGCCGTGTTCGGGGACAGTGCCCTTTCGGCCCGCGAAAAATCGCTGATTGCCCTGGCGGTGGCCCATGCCGTGCAGTGCCCTTATTGCATTGATGCCTACAGCAGCGACGCCTTCGAAAAAGGATGGAGCGAGGCCCAGATGATGGAAGCCGTGCACGTAGCCGGAGCCATCCGCGGCGGCGCTTCCCTTGTTCACGGTGTGCAGATGATGAATAAGGTGAAGGAAATCGCGATGTAAGCGTGGAATCGGGAATTTGGTATTTGGAATTGGGAGTAGATAAGTTGATCCGTTGAAGGGTTGATCAGTTAAAGAAGGGAGGCAGGCTGGAAGGCGTCGGCTGGAAAAGCAAGGCGCGTGATCATCAGCCGGCATTCACCGTCTTCTGCATGTAACTTAAGCTTCTTTTTTCCATGCACTCCATCCCTTGTAAATCGTACATCGTACACCGTAAATCGTACATCCCATGAAGTCACTTAAAGCCCGCCACAGCACCCTGGCCGATACCCGGGAACAGCTGGAGATCATCGAACATGGCCAGAGCGATGCGTTCCGGCTGGTGCCTTTTCAGCAAAAGCTCGAAGGCTGCGGCCTCTACCCGCTGAAGCCGACCGGCGTGACGATCTTCCAGGTGAACGTAGGCAAGATGTGCAACCAGGTGTGCAGGCACTGCCATGTGGATGCTGGTCCCGACCGCAAGGAGATCATGACCCGCGAAACCATGGAGCTCTGCCTCGATGCCCTGCGGCGCTATCCCCAACTGCAGACGGTAGACCTTACCGGGGGCGCCCCCGAGATGAATCCGGATTTCCGCTGGTTCGTGGAAGCGATCCGCCGCCTCGGCCGTCATGTGATTGTGCGCTGCAACCTCACCATCATCCGGGCCAATAAAAAATATTACGACCTGCCCGAATTCTTTAAAGCGCAGGGCGTGGAGGTGGTCTCGTCCCTTCCTTTTTACACGCAGGACCGCACCGACCGGCAGCGGGGCGACGGCGTATTCGAGGACAGCATCGCCGCCCTCCGCATGCTGAATGCGGTTGGCTACGGCGTGGAAGGCTCCGGCCTGCAGCTGAACCTCGTGTACAACCCGGCCGGCGCCTTTATGCCCCCGGCCCAGGAAGCGCTGGAACGCGAGTACAAGCAGGCGCTCCGGGAACGGTACGGCATTTCCTTCAACAGCCTGTACACCATTACCAACCTGCCCATCAGCCGCTACCTGGAGTACCTCCTGGAAACCGGCAATTACGAAAAGTACATGGAAAAGCTGGTGACGGCCTACAATCCCGAGGCCGCGGCCAATGTCATGTGCCGCAGTACCATTTCCATTTCCTGGGACGGCAACTTGTACGACTGCGACTTCAACCAGATGCTCGACCTGAAAGTGGACAGCCCTGCCCGCCACCTCAGCCAGTTCGATATCGACGCCTTAAACCAGCGCTCCATCGTGGTCAACCAGCATTGCTACGGCTGCACCGCAGGAGCCGGCTCTAGCTGCGGAGGCGCCGTTACCTGAGGCCTGGGGTCTGTTATTTCTGAAGCAACTTTTGGCCTGATGTACGATTTACGAGGTACGATGTACGCTCTTCCTTCCTACACCGTACATCTCACATCGTAAACCGTACATCTCCCCATTTGCACATTTGCATATCCGCACATTTGCCCATTCACCCACCCGCTTCCTTCAGCCGCTTGCGGATCTTCTTCACGGTGGCGAAGGTGCTGAGCAGCGTGGTGAGGCCAACAATGGCATAGATCCACCAGGGAATGTTGCGGCCCCAAAGAACGAGGTAGATGTTGGCTGCATTGAAGATAAAGGCGGCTACCAGGGAAGGCAGGAGGATGGATTTCCCCTTCTTCCGGTTGTAGAGGATCCACCAGACCGCCGCCGCGAATAAGGGAGTGGCCACGACGTGGATGCCCACGAATAATACTGGATCCACCTGGTAGCGTTCGCCCAGGGCCAGGTAGTAATTTTTGATGGACTCCCACATGCGGCAGAATAAAAGGAAGGATAAAGGTAAAGGATGCAGGTATCACCGGCCGGTTATTGTAAAAGAGCATTATAGGCATGAACTTTCAGGATGACCCGAATTTTGTTTCACGCACAGCAAAGGAGGAAAGGAGGGCGCGGAGAAAGAACTCTTTTGCTCCTTTTCTCCTTGGCTCTGCGCGAAACCCGGTAGCAATATTTGTAAATTTGCGGTGCCCGAAAATTAACTCCAAACTCCAAACTCCAAACTCCAAACTCCAAACCCATGTCCCCTGCCCTTCTCCTCTTCGTCCGCACACCGGAGCGCGGCAAGGTAAAAACCCGGCTGGCGGCTGCCATAGGAGCCGATGGTGCCCTGGCCGTATATGAACAGCTGCTGGCCCATACCCATGCCGTTACCCGGAACCTGGCGGCGGCGAAATATGTTTTTTACAGTGAGGCCGTTGCACCGGAGGACCGGTGGAACGAAGGCTACCACAAGCGGCTGCAGGCCACAGGCGACCTGGGCCAGCGGATGCATGCGGCCTTTCGGGAAGTGTTTGCACAGGGTCACAACCGGGTCTGCATCATCGGCTCGGATTGTTTTGAGCTGCAGGTACCCATCATCGAAAAGGCGTTCGCCCTGCTGGAAACCTCCGACGTAGTGGTGGGCCCGGCCCGCGATGGCGGCTATTACCTGCTGGGATTAAAAAAGGAAGTAAAGGAACTGTTCACCGGCATCGATTGGAGCACGGAGAAGGTTAGGGCCCAGACCCTGGCCCGGGTGCAGTCGCTCGGTCTGACATACGCCCTGCTGCCCGAGCTGACGGATGTGGACACCGTGGACGACATGCCGGAAACCCTT
>DATAGL010000171.1:0-2969 GCA_036263755.1 Chitinophagaceae bacterium
TAGGATTCAATCTTTTTATTGGTTGCTCCAAAATCCACGAGTGCCCGGGTGAACTGGCTGTTGGTCACCACCAGTTCGCGGGCATCGACCCACTGGTTGGCCACTTCCTGAGAGGCCAGGAAAGCGGAAAGCAGTTGTGACGAAATAAGTTCGCCATAGGAAAGAATGCGGTCCTTGGTACGGTCCGAGCACTCGCGCAGCAGGTAAATGCCGTTGTAGATATCTTCAATTTCATTGCAGCGCTGCATTACTTGGCTCAGCACGCTGCTCTGGTTGGTCACGGGAAGAAGGGCGCGGGTTGTATCCAGGTGGCGCTGGCTGATGGTTTGCACGGTCTCTTTATAGGCCAGGTCTCCGGCAGCGGCCAGCCGGCCGCCCTGCAGCAGCAGGTCGGTAATGCCGCCGAGTGCGGACACCACAACGATGGTCCTCCCCCGGGCGCCCTCACGGCGGACGATATGGGCTACTTTGGAAATGTTTTCGGCATTGGCCACAGAGGAGCCGCCGAATTTCAATACTTGCATATGAAAGCGTTATGAGCTGATGATGTGTGGCCTGTCGGCCGTATTGGGTTTACTGGTATGTACCGGAGTGATCCGGACCTTCTCCCGTGTGATGTAGCGTTATGCCCAGATGGCGATATGACTAAATACAACCCTTGCGGGTTGTTGTGGTAGATGTAATAATAGTGGCGGCAATAGCCGTTGCCATTGCTGTTGTAGAACCGGTATGGTTGAAAGGCTGTACCACTGCTTATTTCGCTGCCCGAAAATAGCGGAAACGGGGCAGACAAACAAATAGGCACCGAAAAATTTAAAAGTGAAATCTTTGAAGTATTTTCATTCGCGATTTTTCATTGCTTGCCCTCACGTTGCTTAAATCTTAATCTTCTTTCTGCATGGACCATCAATCATCCCGGGCATTGCAACAGTTCAAAAGCCATGTCGGCATCAAGTTTCAGTTGTACAACAGCTTGTTCACCTCCCTTCCGTTTCACCGCATTGAAAAGACCGGCATCCTGTTATCGATGCTGCTGAACAACTGCGAGGAAGGATACAAGAAAAAGCAAAGCCCGAACCAGATCCTGGAGGATTTTTTCCAGCGCTTCACAGCGCATACCGGCGAACGCGAACAGGTAGACCTGCTGTTCCGCTTTGTGCAGTATGTAGAGCGCCAGGTAGTGTTGTTCGACGCCCTGGAAGATGCTGCCTTCCGGGAAGTGAATGACGTCAGCGGGGTGGGTACGCTGAAGCACCTGGAATCGGAAGTGATCCAGGAATCGGCACAGGAGGCACTGGCCCAGAAGCTGAAGGATTTTGCCATACGGCTGGTGCTCACGGCGCATCCCACACAGTTTTACCCCGGACCTGTGCTGGGTATCATCAACGACCTTTCCAAGGCGCTTACGGAGAACAACACGGCGCAGATCAATACCTACCTGCAGCAGCTCGGTAAAACGCCCTTCTTCAAAAAGCAGAAGCCCACACCCTTCGACGAAGCCGTGAGCCTCATCTGGTACCTGGAGAACGTGTTTTATTATGCCTGCGGAAGAATCATCTCTTTTCTCAACGACCGTTTACCCGGGGTCCTGCTCGAGGGAAATCCGGTGATCAACATGGGTTTCTGGCCTGGCGGCGACCGCGACGGAAATCCCAACGTCACTACCGAAACCACCCTCAAGGTGGCCGATGCCCTGCGGTCTTCCATCATCAAATGCTATTACCTGGAAGTGCGGCGCCTGAAGCGGCGGCTTACTTTCAAAGGCGTTGATTCCATCCTGCTGGAGCTGGAGTCAAAGCTGTACAACAATATTTTCATCCCCGGCCAGCGGACCGACCTGACGAAGGAGGAAATCCTGAAGTCGCTCAACGAGATCCGGGATATCCTCATCTACCAGCACAACGGCTTGTTCCTTCACCTGCTCAACAACCTGATCAACAAGGTGCAGGTTTTTGGTCTTCATTTCGCCGCGCTGGATGTGCGCCAGGACTCTTCGGTGCACCATGCGGTGCTCAGTGCCGTAGCGGAAAAGGAAGGCCTGCTCCCCGCCGATTATGCCATGCTTTCCGAAGAGGAGCGCATGGACCTGCTGACAAAAGAAAAAGCCATGGTGGATCCGCTGCGCTATGAAGGGGTGGAGCGCGACACGCATGAATGTATCCGGGCCATACGCGACATCCAGCAGTACAATGGCGAGGCCGGCATCAGCCGCTACATCATCAGCCAGTGCAACAGTGCCCTGAATGTGCTGGAGGTGTACGGACTCTTCCTGCTCAACGGATGGAAGGCCGAAGACCTGAGCATCGACATCGTTCCGCTGTTTGAAACCATTGACGACCTGAAAGGGGCGCAGCAGATCATGCGGACGCTGTATGAAAACAAGGCGTACCGGGACCACCTGCGGCGCCGGCACAACAAGCAAACCATCATGGTGGGCTTTTCCGACGGCACCAAGGACGGTGGCTACCTTATGGCCAACTGGAGCATCTATAAAGCCAAAGAATTCCTGACGGCCATTTCGCGCCAGTATGATATCGACGTGGTGTTCTTTGACGGCCGCGGAGGTCCCCCGGCGCGCGGCGGCGGCAAAACGCATAAATTCTATGCTTCCATGGGCCGCAACATTTCCAACCGCGAGATCCAGCTGACCATCCAGGGGCAGACCGTCAGCTCCAATTTCGGCACCATTGATTCGGCACAATACAATATCGAGCAGCTGCTGAATGCCGGCATCGACAATGCCCTGTTCTCCAACAAAGAGCAAACGCTTTCCGCCGAAGAAGATCAGCTGTTGCAGGAGCTTGCCGATGAAAGCTTTGAGTCGTACAAAAGCCTGAAAAACGATCCGGGATTTCTTTCCTACCTCTCCCATGTAAGCCCGCTGAACTTTTACGGCGAGACGAACATCGGCAGCCGCCCTACAAAAAGAAATCAGGGAGCCCGCCTTACGCTGAAAGACCTGCGCGCCA
>DATAGL010000172.1:0-3548 GCA_036263755.1 Chitinophagaceae bacterium
CTGGGTATTTTCAAGGAATAATGGATTTTATTCCAGGTCCCGCATCCTATACCCTGTCTAGTGGACCCAACGGAAATATGAACACCTATATTACTAAAATGACCGCCGCTGGCGATTTGGTATGGGCCAGGCGGTTGGGTACCAATTCCTATAACAACAGCCTTTGCCAGGGCTATTCCATTGCGGTGGATGCTTCCCAAAATGTATACACGACGGGAACATTTTCAGGTAGTGTAGATTTTGACCCAGGCAATGGCACGTTCAATATGGCCTCTACCGGAGACTATGACAATGACATTTATATTTCCAAGCTGGATGGTTCAGGTAATTTTCTCTGGGCTAAGGGGATGGGCGCAGGGAAGAATGATTTTGGGTATTCAATTGCCGTGGATTCTAAAGGCAATCCCTATACAACAGGCCAATTCAGGGGTACAACAGATTTTGACCCAGGTCCAGGGACGCATAATCTTACTTCGATTGGAGTTACCGATTTGTTTTTAGTCAAACTGAACCCGTCAGGGGAGCTAGTCTGGGCAAAAGGGATTGGCGGTGGGCGAACTGCAATAGCAGTCGGCCATTCTCTTACGTTGGATAAGTTGGACAATGTTTATGTCACTGGTTATTTTAATGGCCATCCAGCGATGGATTTCGATCCGGATGCAGGGGTGCATGCATTGACCTTTAACGGAGCGGTAGCATTAAACATGTTCCTGATGAAGCTAGATGTTTCCGGCAGGTTTGTGTGGGCTAGGAATTTCTCCCCTTTTCAAAACTATGTTTCCAGTGCCGGTACCCGATATGGTGGTAAACTGGTCGTCGTGGACAATAATTTTGATGTACATATAACCGGTTATTTTTCTGTTACTGCGGATTTTGATCTTGATTGCGGAACGTATTTCCTAACTGCTGTCCATGATCGATATACTTCGGGTGCGGACTATTTTATTGCCAAATATGCCCAAGCCGACAAACCAACAGCTTCTTTAACAGGAGCTCAAACTATTTGTACAGGTAGCAAAGCCTCCTTTGATATAAAGGTTGCCGGGAAAGGTAAAATAGCCGTAACCTTTAAAGATCAGGATGAAAGGCTATATAGGGTTATAGGAACCCAGGCAGCTAGTCCCATCAGAACAGAAGTGGGCCCTTTAAGTAATGGTAATTATACCTTTAAGTTTGTTTCGGTTGAAGATGAAAACACCCTGTCTACCTGTGCTCAGGCAGATTCCGTAGTCAAGATCACAGTAAAAGAATTTTTACCTCCTGTAGTGACTGCTGCATCGGGAACCGCACTATGCGAAGGAGATAACCTGGTACTTACTTCTTCTGTCGAAAGTGGCAATCAATGGTATAAAGATGGTGTGGCGCTTCCAGGTGGCAAGGGTAAAACCTTCCTCGTCGCCCAAGCGGGCAACTATTCGGTCCGGGTTACTCAAGGGGATTGCCAATCTGCCCTTTCCAATGCCATCAAGGTGACTATGGCTAAGAAACAGAGCCCGACCATAGCCATCCAGGCAAGTGCAGGGAACATTTGTGAGGGGTCGCAGGTCCATTTTACCGCTACAGTGCAGGGCGGAACCACTTATAAGTACCAATGGCAAAAAAACGGAGTTTTGGTAGGCACAAACAGCCCAACCTACAACGAAAGCGGGCTCAAGGATAAAGACCGGATTTCCTGCGTAGTGGTGGCCAGTGGGCCTTGTACTGAAAACAGCCCTGTAGCCTCGAATATCATAGAGCTAAACGTTATGGACAAAGTAACTCCGGCCGTGTCCCTAAAAGCTTCGGCGACCTCCATTTGTCCGGGGACGTCAGTTACCTTTACTGCCACTGCCACGCATGGCGGCTCCAGTCCCCAATTCTCGTGGCTCAAGAATGGGCAACCGGTGGGCGGTGGGAAGGCCACCTTTGTGGATAATGGACTGAAGGACGGCGATGTCTTGTCTTGCATACTGCAGTCGAGTGATGCATGCGCAGATGCCCAACCGGTACAGAGCCCGAAAATCACTATACGCGTAAGCAATACTAATGGCCCTCCGGTGCATCTGGGAAGGGATACGGCCCTCTGCGGCGGGCAATTTCTTCTGCGTGCGGGTCCTGGATACAAGGCTTACCGGTGGCAGGACGGCACGACCGATTCGGTGTACAAGGTCACCCGTTCGGGTACCTATTCAGTGGAGGTGCGGGATGTGTGCAACAATGCCTTTACCAGTGCGATCAATGTCGTGCTGCACACGGCTCCAACCTATAGCCTAGGGGAAGACGTAAGCATTTGTGTTGGGGATAAGGTAACCTTGCGGGCACCAGACGGATTTACGAGGTATAGTTGGTCGGAGGATCAGGTTGGAGGTCCGCCGGTATTAAGTCAAGGACTTTCAGTCGCGCCCATGAAACAGACGCGCTTTATAAGTAACGCATGGACTTCGAATGGTTGTCCTGTTCAGGATTCTATTTGGGTCGCTGTCCGGGAAGGCCGAAGCATAAACTTAGGGGCAGACACCAGTATCTGTGCGGGAGATTCCTTAACCTTGGGGGTGAGTCCGGATTTTTCCGCCTATACTTGGAGCACAGGGCAACAGCAAGCTTCCCTGGTGATTAAGCAGCCCGGTTCATACTGGGTCAAAACCCTAAACCAGAATGGATGCTACTCCCATGATACGTTGACCCTTGTAGAGTTGCATAAGCTGCCCGCTGTAGTCCTTGCAAAAGAAAATTGGATCTGTGCAGGTGCCGTTCGGTTACTGGATGCAGGTTCAGGCTTCCCATCCTACCTGTGGAATACCGGAAGCACCGAGCGAACCATTGCAGTCCATGGACCGGGACGCTATGCGGTGTGGGTACAGGATGGGAACGGATGCCGTAGTGCTGACAGCACGGAGATTACGGAGATAAAGCCGAGCCCAGCAAATTTTATATCTACTGATACGGCTATTTGTCAGTTTGGGACCTTGACGCTCTCCTCTTCTCAGGATTTTCAATCTTATCGTTGGAGTACAGGAGCGACAACCAAGGCTATTCAGGTAAATAGAAGCGGCCGCTACCAACTTTGGGTCACTGATTCCTTTGGCTGCGCTGGATCTGGCGAAATTGAAGTGAATGAAAAGCAGTGCCTGGAGGGGTTGTTTGTTCCAAATGCATTTACACCTAATGGAGACGGTAAGAATGACCAGTTCAAGCCCTTGATTTTTGGAAGGCTGGAGCGCTTTCATATTGTGCTTTTTAACCGTTGGGGCCAAAAGGTATTTGAATCTCGGGATCCTGCTAAAGGCTGGAGTATTCCTTCGTTTAGGGTGCCTACCCGGTCGGAAACTTTTGCCTGGGTCTGCACCTATCAATTGGTTGGAAAGGAGAAAAAGATAGAAAAAGGAACCGTTACCCTAATCAGGTAATGCCAGTGTGCAACAATTTGGCATTTGACTGGCCATTAAACCATCTCGGGTGCCGGGACAGGTCAGGTGTAAACAATGCTTGTAACTCATAGGGGGAAGATGTAGGAGCAAAGTTACCGGAGGAGGCGGGGAGGAGCTTCCCATTTAGCCCCCGAATGTTGG
>DATAGL010000173.1:0-3102 GCA_036263755.1 Chitinophagaceae bacterium
CCCAGTCGAGGTCGCGGGTAACGGCGCGGGGCTGCAGTCCGTTGTCGATCCAGCTTTTGCACTGGCCCAGTACGTTGGCCTTCCAGTCGCTGCCGTGCTGCTCCAGGATCCATTCGCGGAGCCAGCCCTCGTGCCGGTTCAGCGGCAGGTACCAGTGCTTCGTGGTCCGCTTCACCGGAGGGGCACCGCTGAGGGTGCTTACCGGGTCGATGAGCTCATCGGGCGACAGAGCCGTGCCGCATTTTTCGCACTGATCGCCATAGGCCCCGTTGAACCCGCAGTTCGGGCAGGTGCCTTTGATATAGCGGTCGGCCAGGAAGGTCTGTGCCTGCTCGTCGTAATACTGTTCGCTCTCGCCCACTTCCAGTTCGCCGCGGTCGTTCAGGTAGGTGAAGAATTCCTGGGTGGTATCGTGGTGCACGGGGCTGCTGGTCCGGTCGTAGATATCGAACCCGATGCTCAGGTCTTCAAAGTTCTGCCGGATCAGTTCATGGTACTTGTCGATAATGGCCTGCGGCGTGGTTCCTTCCTTCATGGCCTGGATGGGGATGGCGGTGCCGTGCTCGTCGGAGCCGCACACAAAAACGACATCGCGCTTCTGGGCACGCAGGTACCGTACATAAATATCCGCGGGAATATAGGCGCCGGCCAGGTGTCCGATGTGCTTCAGTCCGTTCGCATACGGCAGGGCCGCCGTGATCAGGTATCGTTTGGGGGTCATAAGTCCTCTGTTGGTTTGTTCGCTGTTGGAGTGAATGGGTCAATGGGTCAATGGGTGAATCTGTAGGTGAATAAGTGTATAAGTGAATATGATCTGATCAGATAACTTAAGGGTGTTGGTGGATGTATGCACGTATTGAATCGCATACTCCTTTCACCAACAACCCCATTCACCTACAGATTCACCCATTGACCCATTGACCTATTCACTCCGGAATAAGGAACAAAAATAGGACTATCGCACTACTTGAGCCGGTACTCTGCCACGACCACGGGCAGGAACTGGTCTACTTTGCCGGCTGTGGACTCTTTGTTGGCATTGTACAGGGCGAGGTGGCTGTTGGTCAGCACATAAAGGCGGTCGCCGTAGAGGGCCGCCGTGGTAGGCTCGTGGAAATAGGGAGCGCCCCGGTCCAGGAGCGTTTCCCCGGTGATGGCCGTGCCGGCGGGGTTCAGGCGGTACTGCACGAGCGACTGGCGCGGTTGTTCCGTATAGTTGTATACGCCATAAAGGGAACCGTTGTGGTAGACGAGGCCGTCCAGCGCAAAAGCCATGGCCGTGTCGCGGTAACCGGGAAGCGGGGTGATTTTCCGGGTGGCCGGGTCTATATAGGAAACCCCGTGTTTGTACGTGGCTACGTAAAGGAGGCCCGGACCTTTTACAATGCCGTTGGGCCAGTCGAGCAGGGAATCCTTCAGCCAGAGGTTCAGCGTTTCTTTTTCGGGGTTTACGCTATAAATAGCACTGTAGTACGTGTCGGTGATATACAGGTGCCCGTTTTCGTCCAGATCCAGGTCGTTCCAAAGGTGCGGAACCGTATCGGTAATGCCGTACGACTGGCGGCGCGCGCCCGTGGCCAGGTCGAAAGCATGCAGGCTGCTGCGTACGGTGTTGCCGTTCCGGGTATTGGAAAGGGCCCAGAGCCAGCCGCGCTTTGCATCCACCTTCATGCCCAGGCCTTCTCCGTAGCCCTCTGCACCTTCCCGGATAAAATCGGAGAGGCGGCCGTTGCTGTCCAGCACCAGGATCTTCCGCTTGGCGATGGAGGAAAGAAAGATGCGCCCCGTGCGCCCATCCACGGCGATGCCTTCCGGCACCAGCCCTTTTTCGGAAGCCGTGTGCAGGAGGCGCGGGGTTACCTGTGCCTGCAGGTCGTTGAGCAGCAGCACCAGAAAGAGGAATAAAACCGGTTTCATACAGCGGGGTTGAAAATTTCTCTTAAAATAGCACAGGGATTCTGCCGAACGGTGCCGTTGATGTAATTTGACGGCATGGATCGGAAAAACTTTCTAGCCTCGGCCGGGCTCCTGCTTTCCGGTGCGCTGCTTCCGGCAGATGCAGCTGCGCATACTCCGCCGGCGGAAGGATCCTACCGCAAGCCTCCGTACCTCAAACGCGGCGATACGATCGGCATCACTGCACCGGCCGGCTTTATCACGGCGGCAGAGCTGGCCCCGGCACTGGGCGTGCTGCAATCCTGGGGGTACGGAGTAAAGCTGGGCCAGACTATCGGGCGCCGCGACTTCACCTTCGGCGGTTCCGATGCCGAGCGCCGGGCCGATTTCCAGGCCCTGCTGGATGATCCTTCGGTACAGGCCATCCTGTGCGCCCGCGGGGGCTACGGGTCGGTCCGGATCGTGGACGGGCTGGACTGGACGCGTTTCCGCCAGCACCCCAAATGGATCATCGGGTTTTCCGATATTACGGTCCTGCACAGCCACCTCCACCGGCATACCGACATTGCGTCCATTCACTCGAAGATGTGCAATTCCTTCCCGGACGACTGGGCCAAAGCCCTGCCGGTACAAACCGAAACGATCCTTTCCATCCGGGCTGCCCTGGAAGGAAAGCCGATGCGCTATACCGCGCCGGCCCATGCGCAAAACCGGCAGGGCACGGCGGAAGGCTGGCTGGCCGGAGGGAACCTGAAAACGCTGGAAACACTGGCGGGTTCTGCTTCCGATCTGCCTACTGAAGGGCGTATTCTTTTCGTGGAGGATACCGGCGAATACCTGTACAGCATCGACCGGATGTTCTGGAACCTGAAGCGCACGGGAAAGCTGGCCCGGCTGAAGGGGCTGATCATTGGCGGTTTCAACCTGAAAGAAGACGATGAAGGTGAAGAATTCGGACGCACCCTCCAGGAGATCGTTCTGTCGAAAGTGGCGGCGTACAATTACCCCGTTTGTTTCGACTTTCCCGTAGGCCATCAGCGCGCGAATTACGCCCTCAAATGCGGTGTGCGCCATCAGCTGCGGGTAACGGCGGGCGGGACGGAGCTGGTGGAGGTGGTGTAGGGTTTGGAGTTTGGAGTTAACTTTTTGGCAGTGCAAAGTAATAAAGATTGGTACAGGGTTTCGCGCAGCGCAAAGGAGAAAAGG
>DATAGL010000174.1:0-4004 GCA_036263755.1 Chitinophagaceae bacterium
GCTTCCATTGAAGATGATTTTTACGCGCCTTTCCTCCGGGTAAGCCCGAACCTTTCCTCCGTACGCAATGAAACCTACGCATTGCTCAGCCGGTCGGTGGCTGCCCTCGTCACGTCCGGAACGGCCACGCTGGAAACGGCACTGTTCGGGGTGCCGCAGGTAGTATGCTATAAAGGCTCGGCGGTTTCCTATGCCATTGCCAAGCGCCTGGTGAAGATCAAATACATTTCGCTGGTAAACCTGATCATGGACCGGCCCGTGGTAAAAGAGCTCATTCAGCACGAGATGAATACAGGAGCCGTGGCGGCGGAACTGAACGACCTGCTCCACGACCCGAAACGGCGGGCACAGGTACAGGAAGACTACCGGCAGCTGCGCGAGATCCTGCAGCAGGGCGGCAACGCCTCGGCCCGGGCTGCGGCGTCCATTCTTTCCCTCCCGGGATTATCTGCGCATCCATAATTTGATGGCCAGGATGATGAGGCAAAGCAGGAACACCAGGATACTGATCCGGTTGATGCCGTGCATGTATTTGACCCACTGGGTATGGGGCCGGTCAGGATCCGGCTTGCGCAGGTAAAGGTATTCGGCCAGTTGCTTCAGTACACGCATAAAGAGGTATACCAAAGATACAGCCGGAACCCGTTTTTGTTCGCAGGCACAGCCTTAAGGATGCGGGTTTCCCTGCTTGCGGATACCGCTGCGGGACTGCATGCTTTCGGGGGAATATACTTTTCCGGAATACCCGGAGCTCTTCCGTTTTTTCTTGCCTGCCTTGGCGGTGGTTTGCCCTTTGTGCTCTGCAGGATGGGCGAAAATAAACTGTATGTTCATCAATTTTTCCAGTAGCGTTTTCATTAGTCAGACGTTAGGATGATTGGACTGGTTTACAGGATAAAAGTTAACCCTTTTGCCGGGAGGTAACACCCATTTTCACAAAATGTTGCATCCTGATCCGGTCCACCCAAAATAGTAACCGCGCCTTTTATTTCCAAGAAAATTTAGGGCTACTCGGGGATTTCCCTTAGTATGGAATTGGGAATTCGGAATTTGGAATTAGTTGATCAGTTGATTGAGTTGATAAGCCTCATTCGCTCCTTTTCTCCTTAGCTCTGCGCGAAACCCTGCTTCCGGACTGCAGGGTCTTCTGTAAAACGGGTGTCGGGCTCCGGGAAATAGTGGGATGAACCGCAGTGTTTCCCCGGATTTGCCTCAATGGTTCCTCATTGGTTCCCCGGTTCCGCCTCATTGCTTCGCCGGAATCCGGGGAAATCCGGGGCGAAACAGGCGTTTTCCGGGGAAGCAATGAGGCGAAAAAGAGGAGGCATTGCGGCGGAACCAGGATTTCGCGCAGAGCGAGCAGAGGAACAGAGTACAGCAGGAATACCTTATCAACTAGTCAACCATTCAACGGATCAACTAATTCCCAATTCCCATTCCAAACACCTGCTTTCAGGGGAAGAACGGATACCGCTCTTCCCGCTCCAGCTTTTCCTCGAGCCGGCGCAGTTCCTCGGGGGTACGCAGGCTGTCGTACCGCAGGCGCAGGGATAGGGCATAGCCGTCAAGGTCGGGGAAAAGGCTGGCCCGGTTCAGGTTCATCCGCTGCAGGTCGCGGAGGGCTTCCTTCTGGTAATGGGCCGGGAGTTCGATCTTGATGACGGCCTTCGGCAGTTCCGGACCCAGGAACTGGAGCTGGTTCATAAAAGGCTCGGAAGAAATACCCGTAGACACGAAAAGCGATTGCTGCAGCGAGTAGCGGCGGTTCATGCGGAAGGGCTCCACGGGAAAGATCATGCTGCGGTTATTGCTGTAAAAGATCTTTTCGAACAGGGATTCCTTGATGAGGTTCTGCGTGGCTTTCAGCTCCTCGGCATAGTCGGCACTCAGGGCTTCCAGCGCACGGTCTTTGAGAAAGGGCACATGGAAGGCCCAAACGGCAACAAAGCAGTCGGGCAGGCCCGTACACTGCTCATAAGCGAAATAAGCTGCTATGAACGGGGATTTGGTAAAGTCGAGCAGGCGCGTCGGCGCTCCGTGGTGCTGCATCAGCGCCAGCCATTCGATGATGTGCCCGGGCGTTTCGTCCTTTTGGAGGTAATTGCGGGCTCCACGCTGAAATTCGGCTAGGAAGGCGCTTTCCATCCCGGGGCCCATCTGGATAAAATCGGTGCGCTCAATGGCGTTCCGCAGCGGCCAGGTGGTATCGGCCTGTCCCCGGAACGCCCAGTTCTCCGACAAATCGTCCACCAGTTGCTTGTACTCGGTCCAGTTACCGAGGCGGATTGTGCTGTAGGTATGCTCCATCAGCACCCAACACAGAAAATTTTGCGCCAGTCCGGCCGCCTCAGCGGGCCGAGCCCTGCAGCGTGTTTTCTTTAAGCAGCCCGATGATCTCGCGGAGCGATTCGGTCATTTCCTGCATGGAGCGGTAGGTGGCGTAATTCAGGTTCGTGTTCACCCAGCGCAGGTAGATGGCCTCATTATCGGCAGCGTTCAGGCCGGTTTGCTGGCGGAACAGTTCAGGGGTGAATGGCTCATAAAGGTGCGTCATAGATCGGTTTTAGGCGTGCGTTACGAATGTAAGTTAGGATTCCCAATTTCTCGCTAAGTAAAAGTACTTAGCAAATACACATTTAATCTGTAACAGGTTTACTTTCAATGTACTCAGAACACAATTTCCTATTCCAGCCGTCATATGAAGCAAACCCGGCGGGCGCATTCCGGCCCCAACTCAGCGCTTATATAGTGCAATTCACGCAGGCCTTCCCCCAACTCATGAGGATGCGCTGGCGGAAATGGCGAAAATGGGGTATTTTCCGCCCTTGATGCCCCAGAGCCGTATCTCCATATCAACCTTTTCCCGGAAAGACTTTTCCCTGCTGGTGCTGACGATGCTGCCGCTTTCAGGACTGATCAACTTTTTCCTGTTCGGCCAGCGGTATTTTTCCAACCTGAATGTCTTTCTGCCGGCTACGGCCGTCACTTTTGCGGTACTGGGCCTGGCCTATATGGCTTACGGCCAAATCTTCGACACCCTGCGCATCCGTTTTCCCGAAGACCACCAGCTGACGTCCCGGCTGGCCCTGACCCTGGCCATTTTTATCCTCATATCGGGGGTGCTGCTTTCCATCGTGTTCCGGGGCTATGAGCTCATCGGGTTTCTCGGGTATAAATTCAACGAGCAGGATTTCAGCAAGGCCTATATCTGCCTGGTGATCATGAACGTGTTCCTTACCTTTCTCAACGAAGGCATCGACAAGTTCGAGAGCTATAAGGCCACGGTTACGGAAACGGAGCAGCTGAAAAAGGAATACATGCACAGCCAGCTGCTGGGCCTCAAAAGCCAGGTGAACCCGCACTTCCTGTTCAATTCCCTCAATACGCTTTCCTCGCTGATCAACGAAGACAGCGAAAAGGCAGAAGTTTTCCTGGATGAAATGAGCAAGGTGTACCGCTACCTGCTGCGCAATAACGAAGAACAGCTGGTATCGCTGGAAACCGAGCTCGGATTCCTTTTCTCCTACTACTACCTGCTGCGCGAACGCCACGGCGACGGGCTGCAGCTGGAGGTGGACGCCGGCGAGGAAGCCCGGGAGGGACTGATCCCCCCGCTGACCCTGCAGACGATCCTGGAAAATACGATCAACACCCATGCCGTGAGCAAAGACCGCCCGCTGCAGATCCGGCTGCAGGCATCCGGCGACTGCTCCTGGCTCGAAGTGGTGCACGGCATCAACCCGAAGGTCAATACGGAACTACCGGCACCCGAAGCGGGCCTGGAGAACATCACCAACAAGATCCGGCTGCTGTGCGGGAAAAGCGTGGAAGTGGGGCAAACTCCCGAGTGCCGCACCATCCGGCTGCCCCTGATCGGGAAAGAGGAGGTGGTGGCCCTATGAAATCACTGATCCGCCCTACCCGCGTCGAATGGCTGTCCTTCCTGGTGCTGATGCCCGTGATCGACTTCCTGCTGAACCATCTTTTTTACGGCGACCGGGTGT
>DATAGL010000175.1:0-1582 GCA_036263755.1 Chitinophagaceae bacterium
CCTTTTCTCCTTTGCGCTGCGCGAAACCATTAATCCCTTCATCTAACCACAAACCATAAACCCCAAACCATAAACTATCTTTATCGCATGATCATTCCTCCCTACCTGAAAAAAGGCGATACCATCGGGATCGTTTGTCCGGCAGGTTTTATGCCCCGGGATAAAATGCAGACCTGCATCGATACGCTCCGGGAATGGGGCTACGGGGTAAAGCTGGGGGCTACGGTGGAAAGCCTGTCGGAGAACTATTTTTCCGGGACCGACACCGAGCGGGCCGAAGACCTGCAGCGCATGCTGGACGACCGGGATGTGTCGGCAATCCTTTGCGCCCGCGGCGGGTATGGCGTAAGCCGGATCATCGACGGGCTGAGTTTTAAAAAGTTCCGGAAGCGCCCCAAATGGATCGTCGGCTTCAGCGACATTACCGTACTGCACAGCCATGTAACCGCACGTTTCGGTATTGCCACGCTCCACGCGCCGATGGCCGCTGCTTTTAACGACGGGGGCGCGGAGAGTCCCTATGTGCTTTCACTGCGTACGGCCCTGGAAGGGCTTCCTGCGGATTATGCCTGTGCGGCGCATCCCTACAACCAGCCGGGTGAAGCACAAGGCCGCCTGGTCGGGGGCAACCTGACCCTGCTGGCGCATGGAATCGGAACCCGGAGCGATATCAAAACGAAGAACACGATTCTTTTCCTGGAGGACGTCGGGGAATATTTATACAATATCGACCGGATGCTGCTCCAGCTGCGGCGGAACGGCATGCTTGACAAGCTGGCCGGTCTGATCATCGGAGGATTTACCGATTGTAAGGATACGGAGCGGCCTTTCGGCAAAGCGGCTTATGAAATCGTCCGTGATGCGCTGCCCGATGGCGGCTACCCGGTATGTTTTGATTTTCCGGTGAGTCACAGCGCCGAGAACCTGGCGCTGAAGGTAGGCCTGGAGCACCGGCTCCGCGTATCAGCGGATGGCGTCACACTCACAGAAATTACCGAATAAGAAAAGCCCCGGTCCTCGCCGGGGCTTTTCAATAAAAAAGGGAATGGTCTGTTCAGCAAAGAGCTCAGCCTACGGTCTCCCGAACCTTTGTGTGGGCTGCGCCGTTCATCATGCTATCATCTAATGGTACATCCAGTCCTTTGGCTATAGCCATTCCCAATCCGATGTCGGCCCGGAAGAAGTGGCAGAGCTGGCGGTTGATGATCTCCGCGCGCTTCGGTCCGGTGATGCCGCTCATGGCACCGACGATATTTTGTATCAGGTTTTTCTTGGCTTCTGCGTCCAGTACTTCCCGGTAAAAAAGGCCCGGTTGTGAGTAATGATCGTTCTCGCCTTCGGCATTGCGACTGAACCAGCCGGCAACGTTGGACTCCAGCGTTTGCGCCGGTTCCTGGTAGGCCGGGTCGGGCACGATACTGTCGAAGGAGTTCGGGAAGTAATTCGGGCTGCCGCCGCCGTTTCCGTCCACGCGCATGGCGCCGTCGCGCTGGTAATTGTTCACGGCGAAGGGACAACGGTTTACCGGGATCTGCTCGAAATTGGCACCCAGGCGGTAGCGGTGGGCGTCGGGGTAGGAGAG
>DATAGL010000176.1:0-5069 GCA_036263755.1 Chitinophagaceae bacterium
CCGGATTCGGCATCGAAGGTGTCTCAACCGGAACAATACAGGGCATGCCATCCTGCGGGAGGGCATATACCATTCCCAGCCGGGTACTGTCGATCAACCGGGCCTGCGGGTTCTGCACCAGAAAGTTCTGCAGCTGCCGGCTGGTGTCCGCCCATTTCCCCAACCCTCGAGGTGTGAGCACCTGCCCGAAGGGAATGCTTCCGCCCGGTAAATTCCGGGAGAGCGGAGCCGGAGTGGCATCCGGCCTTGTTGGCGCCTGTACCGCACCAGCCGGTACCAGTAAAGCAACGATCCAGAAGGATTTCATATGCGGTTATTTTACCCTAAGTTACTTACTTCCGCATTTCCTTGTATGCATTGATCAGTCCGCAGGTAGAAGCATCATGCCCGCAAACCTCCTCTTCACCGGAAAGCTTGGGCAGGATGCGGTTGGCC
This sequence comes from Chitinophagaceae bacterium, assembly GCA_036263755.1. Classification (GTDB taxonomy): domain Bacteria; phylum Bacteroidota; class Bacteroidia; order Chitinophagales; family Chitinophagaceae; genus Flavisolibacter. The sequence continues at coordinate 436 of DATAGL010000176.1, forward strand.
AGCTGCTTGCCTAATTCCACACCCCACTGGTCGAAAGAAAAAATATTCCAGATTACGCCCTGTACAAAGATCTTGTGCTCATATAGGGCGATTAACTGACCAAGCGTAAACGGTGTGATCCGCTTTATGAGAAAGGAGTTGGTCGGACGGTTGCCTTCAAAGATTTTAAAAGGAGCGAGGGTGGCTACTTCTTCGGAATTTTTACCGCTCTTCAGGAGTTCCTCTTCCACTTCTTCTTCGGTCTTTCCGTTCATGAGTGCTTCCGTTTGGGCAAAGAAGTTGGAAAGCAGCTTTTCATGATGGTCGCCAATCGGGTTGTGCGTCTGTGCCGGGGCGATAAAATCGCAGGGTACGAGCAGGGTGCCCTGGTGAATGAGCTGGTAAAAGGCATGCTGACCGTTTGTTCCGGGCTCCCCCCAGATCACGGGTCCCGTGGCGTAGCTGACCGGCTCGCCGTTGCGGTCCACGCTCTTTCCGTTACTTTCCATATTTCCCTGCTGGAAATAGGCCGCAAACCGGTGGAGGTACTGGTCGTAGGGAAGAATGACTTCGGACTGGGCACCGAAAAAGTTGATGTACCAGGTACTGATGAGCGCCATCAGCACCGGGATGTTTTCACCGAATTCCGTATTCCGGAAATGGCGGTCGGTATCGTGCGCCCCTTTGAGCAGGGTTTCGAAATGTTCATAACCTACAGTGAGGGCAATGGAAAGCCCGATGGCGCTCCATAAAGAGTAACGGCCGCCGACCCAATCCCAGAATTCGAACATGTTTTCCTTTGCAATACCGAATTGCGTGACCTCTTTGGTATTGGTGGACAGGGCCACAAAATGACGTGCGATGTGCTCTTCCGAGCCCGCCTGCTCCAGGAACCAGCGGCGGGCGGTGTGCGCATTGGTCATCGTTTCCTGGGTAGTGAACGTTTTGGAGGCCACCAGGAACAGGGTTTCTTCCGGATTGATTTTCTTCAGGACCTCGGCAATATGGGTAGCATCTATGTTGGAAACGAAATACGGTTGCACCCCTTCCACCCAGTAAGGTTTCAGGGCTTCGGCCACCATCTGCGGCCCCAGGTCCGATCCGCCGATGCCAATGTTCACAATGAAGCGGATCTTTTTCCCGGTGTACCCGGTCCAGGCCCCGGAATGAATCCGCTGGCAGAACTCCTGCATATGCTTTTGTACGCGGCGGACTTCCGGCATAACATCCTGGCCGGCCGTATAGACCGGTTCGCCGGAAAAATCGCGCAGGGCGGTATGTAACACGGAACGGTGTTCCGTTTCATTGATAAAGTCGCCGTTGAACAGGGCGGTAATGGCATCGGGCAGACGGCATTCCTGCGCCAGCTGCACCAGCAGGCAGATTGTTTCCGGGGTAATCCGGTTTTTGGAATAATCAAAAAGAATATCGCCCAGCTTTACGGAAAACCGGCGGAACCGGTCGGGGTCTTCCGTAAACAGGTCGCGCAGGTGACGGGCGGAGAGGGCTTCTTTGTGTTGTTCCAGGGCGGTCCAGGCAGGAGTAGCAGTTGGGTTGATTCGGGGGAGCATGTATTATAGCTGTTTAAGTAGGTCCACTGTTTTTTCGATATGAGCAGGTGAGATATCCAGGTGTGTGACCAGCCGCACCTGCATCGGTGCAATGGCATAGGCCAGAATGCCCAGCTCTTTCATTCGTTCCACAAGGGCGGGAGCGGTAAACGGGGGACGTACGCCGAAAATGACGATGTTCGTCTCCACGGGCAATACCTCCGTCACAAAAGGGAGGCCGGAAAGCGTTTCTTCCAGGATGCGGGCATGGTCATGGTCCTGACGCAGGCGCTGTACGTTTTCTTTTAGGGCAAAAAGTCCGGCGGCAGCCAGGTAGCCGGCCTGGCGCATGCCGCCGCCAAATACCTTACGAATCCGGCGAGCCTTCCGGATAAACGGGGCATCCCCGATCAGAACACTGCCTACCGGGGCACCCAGGCCTTTGCTCAGGCAGACCGAAATGCTGTGGAACAGCGCACCGTAGGTGAGCGGATCCTCGCCTTTTTCCACGATGGCATTGAATACGCGGGCGCCGTCCAGGTGCAGCATCAGGCCATGACGGTCGCACAACTTCCGGATGGCACGTACTTCCTCCAGGTTGTAACAGGCACCACCGCCCCGGTTGGCCGTATTTTCCAGGCTGACCAGTGAGGTCCGGGCTTTATGCACATCATCCGCATTGATGCCTTCCTCCACCTGGGCAGCGGTTACCCGCCCCCGGTCGCCATGGAGCAGTTTTACCGAAGCGCCGGCATTGAAGGCGATACCGCCCCCTTCATATTGATAGATATGGGAAGAAAAATCGCAAATAACCTCATCGCCGGGCTGGGTATGCACTTTAGTGGCGATCTGGTTGGTCATGGTTCCGGAAGGGCAGAAGAGGGCCGCTTCTTTCCCGAACATCCGGGCAGACCAGGATTCCAGCTCCATTACCGAAGGATCGTCACCCAGCACGTCATCACCCACCGGTGCCTGCATCATCGCTTCCATCATTTCCGGCCCCGGCCGGGTCACCGTATCGGATCGGTAATCCATTACCATTGAAAAAGTTTGCCGCAAGATACTGCCCGGGACGATGCCGGAAAAATAGGTTTGTCTGCCGGCCAAACCGGAATTCTGCCTTTTGACCCAATATTCTCCCTCCCGGTAACCTGTTTCTCTGATTTGCGTCCTATCCACATTCCCTGCAGCCTTACCGGTCATCCCTGATAACAACCGTTTAAAGCAAAGCAATGTACTATGCAAAACCAAGTACCTAAGTTCGCTGTGTAATCATTTATATCAAGTACTAAACCAACGATCATGAGACACATACTTTTACTTACCGCCCTGGCCGCTTCCTTCACGCTGTGCGCACAGGCCCAGACCAAAACCGGTACCATTGAAGGCACTATTACCGATGGCCGGCAGAAAACGGTAGAGTCTGCTACCATCGCCCTGCTCCGCGCCCAGGATTCCACTACCATTAAATATGCAGTAGCTGACAAATCGGGCCGGTTCCAGTTTGAAGCCCTTCCTTCCGGCGGGTACCTCGTGCTGGTGTCGGCGGTAGGACACGGCAAAACCTATTCGGAAAAAGCCATCCTGAGCGATGAAAAGACACATATCGTTCTGCCTGCACTGTTGCTTCAACCGATGGCCAAAGACATGGCGGCCGTAGTGGTCACTTCCCGCAAGCCTTTTATCGAGCAAAAGATCGACCGTACGGTCGTGAACGTGGACGCTTCTGTAACGAATGCCGGTGCCACTGCCCTGGAAGTACTGGAAAAATCCCCGGGTGTCAGCGTGGATAAGGATGGGAACATTTCCCTCAAAGGAAAACAGGGAGTTACAGTGATGATGGATGGCCGTCCGGCCTACCTGTCGGGTGCCGAGCTGAGCAATTACCTGAGAAGCCTGCCTGCTTCCGCCCTCGATCAGATCGAGATCATGACCAATCCTTCTTCCAAGTATGACGCATCCGGCAACTCCGGGATCATTAATATTAAAGTGAAGAAGAACAAACAAAAAGGCTTTAACGGTAACCTTTCCGCCACGTATGGCCAGGGACGCTACTGGCGGTCCAACGGCAGCCTGAACCTGAACTACCGTACCGGTAAGGTCAACCTGTTCATGAATGCCAACACCGGGATGTGGTCAGGATTCCAGCGGCTCGACATTCACCGCAAATTCCGCAGCGGCGAAACCGGTAACCTGACGGCCATTTTTGACCAGACCTCCCACATGCTGCGCCGCAATGATTTCCATTCCCTGAAACTGGGTGCCGATGTTTACCTGACCTCCCGGACAACCGTTGGTTTTGTGACCTCCGGCTTTATCAACCCGGAAAATACGACCAGCCGCAACGTGATCCGCCTGATGGATGCCGATGGTAAAGTAGATTCTGTGGATCATGCCTACACCCGCAACGAACAGCGTTGGAAGAACGGAACCTTCAACCTGAACTTCCGTCACCAGTTTGATTCCACCGGCCGAGAGCTGACTGCTGATGTGGACTATATCCGATTCGATTCGGAACGCGACCAGATCTTCAACAACATCACCCGAAACAACAGCGAAACAAAACTCCGGGAAAGCTCCCTGCGCGGCGACCTTCCGGTATCGATCCTGATCCGGTCCGCCAAGATGGATTATACGCAGACAGTAGCTAAGGACTTCAAATTCGAAGCCGGCCTGAAGACCAGCTTTGTGGAAACCGATAACAATGCCGGCTATTTCCAGGTTTACGGTAACCGGGAAGAGGTGGATTATACCAAAACGAACCAGTTTGTATACACCGAAAACATCAACGCCGCTTACCTGAACCTGAACCGCCAGTTTAAGAAATTCGGGGTGCAGGCGGGACTCCGGTATGAATACACGCGGTACAAGGGTCACCAGTTCGGCAACCCGGACAAAGGGGATTCGCTTTTCTCCCGCAACTACGGAAACCTGTTTCCGACCATGTTCCTGTCGTACACTGCCGATAAGAACAACCAGTTCGGTCTTTCCTTCGGCCGCCGCATTGACCGCCCGGCCTACCAGGACCTGAATCCCTTTCTTTTCTTCCTGGACAACTATACCTATGAGCAGGGTAATCCCTTCCTGAAGCCGCAGTTCACGAAT
>DATAGL010000177.1:0-3843 GCA_036263755.1 Chitinophagaceae bacterium
TTGAAGCCCTTTGCGGATGCCCTTCAGGAGGAGCTACGGACACTCGAGCTTCCGATGATGAAGGCCCTCTCGCGGTTAACGCCCGGCGAGGTGCAGCAGGCTACGCTGGAATCCGCCAGAAGTATCCTGCAATACCTGGCCGACAACCGCGCCGAACAACAGATTGAAGACAGCCTGATCCGGTGGATCAAAAACCAGCTGCCGCTGATCGACCAGAAGGAAGTCAATGCCTGCGACATTACCCTGATCACTTACGCCCGGCGGCAGGCGTTTTACCGCTTCCTGCCCGATTACCCTGCGCAACCGGAAACACTGTTACCGCTGATACAGGAGATCGACCGTTTCTTTACCCGTTCGGAAACCGAATACCTGAACACTTTTGTGGACCTGTTGCGGGACCGGATCAACGAGCAGGCTTACCTGACCGAAAAGATCACCAATACTTCACCGGATATTATTTACCTGCTCAATATCCGCGAGCAGGCAGTAACCTATGCCAATGAAACCGCACAGGAGTTTATCGGAATGACCCCGCAGGAAATCGTGGACCTGGGCGGCGAAGTACTGCCCACCCTGCTGCACCCTGAAGACATACCCAGGGCCGTGCAGCTGCTGCAGGAAATTGCCGCTTCCACAGAGGGTGACTTCTGGATCATTGAATACCGGCTTAAAAACCGGGAAGGTGCTTATATCTGGATGCGCAACCATATCTCTGCGTTCAAAAGGGATGAACAGGGCTATCCGGTGGAGATCATCGGGAATATCATAAATATCCAGGCGGAGCGCGAAACGGCCGAGCAGCTGGCCCGCAGGGAAGAGCAGCTGCTCGAGGCCCAGGCCATTGCGCAGATCGGGTCTTTCGACTGGGACCTGCGGGGCCCGCTCTCCCAGGCTTCTCCCCAGTTGATGGAAATCCTGGATGCCCGCACAGAGGGTTTCGATGACTTTCTGGAACGTGTGCACCCGGATGACCGGAAAAAGGTTCAGGAAACACTGAAGCAGGCCCTCAGGGATGGAAATTACGAATGCGAGTTCCGCTACCAGGGCAATACCAGCGAGAAGGTCATATTTTCCAGGGGCATTGTACAGCTGGAACAGGGCCAGCCTGTCCGTGTCCGCGGCACCGTTCTGGACGTTACGGAACGCGCCCGGATTCTTTATGACCTGCACCGGAGCCAGGAGCTCTACCGGCAGGCACAGGCCCTGAGCCACATCGGGCATTTTACACTGGACCTGGCCACCAACGATCTGTTCTTTACGGAAGAACTGAACCGGATTTACGGATTTCCCCCGGACCGCACCCAGCTGAAATACGAGGATGTCATCCGGCTGCGCCATCCCGATGACTGCAATACACCCCGGGAAGAAATCAGCAGGGCCATTGAAAGCGGCGGTCCGCTTGATTTCATATACCGGATCCAGCTGACCGACGGAACGGTTAAGACCCTGCACGTGCTTGGCGAAACCGAAAAAGATGCGGACGGGCGACCCGTCCGCCTGATCGGGACGGCACAGGACATCACCGAGCGGCAGACCCTGGTGGAACAGCTGCGCCGCAGCGAAGCCCTGTACAAACAGGCCCAGTCCATAGCGCACATCGGCAACTGGGGCTGGGACATCGGTTCGGAACGCGTGGAATGGTCCGACGAATTGTACCGCATCTTCCGGCTGGAACCGCAGAGCCGGCGGATCGATTTTGAAACCTATCTTTCCTTGGTATATCCCGACGACCGCGAGATGGTGCAGCAGACCATACAGCAGGCCATGGAAACGGGCGGTTCCTACGAATTCCGGCACCGCATCCAGGCGGGCGATAACGAGGTCCGCACCATTCAGGCACGGGGCGAGGCCCTGATCGGCAAGGACGGCCAGCCGTACCGCCTGGTGGGTACCGCTCAGGATATTACGGAGCACTCAGAGCTCATTCACAAGCTGGAACACAGTGAAGAGCTGTACAAGCAGGCACAGGCCATTGCCCACCTGGGCAACTGGACCTACAACATTCAAACCCGCACCACGCAATGGTCAGAAGAGCTGTGCCGGATTTACGAAATTTCCCCCTGCCCTGAGATCACCTGGGAACAGTATGTACAATTCATCCACCCGGAAGACCGGGACAAGGTTTTAGGCTACCTGGAGGAATGCCTGCGCGAACGCAAGCCCTATGACCTCCGCCACCGGGTGGTCCTGCACAACGGGAAAATAAAGACCCTGCACCGGAAAGGACAGCTTCGCCTGGATGCATCCGGCGAACCGGTGGAAATATACGGCACCACACAGGATGTATCGGAACAACAGGCCTATGAAAACGAGCTGAAAGAAAAACAGCATTTCATCCAAAAGATTGCCGATGCCACGCCGTCCATTATTGCCTCCTATAATGTAAATACCGGCCAGTACACCTTTGTCAGTGGGGGCCTGCAACGCCTGCTGGGCTATGACCCTGCATTACCGCTTCAACAGGGAATCTCCTTTTTCCTCCAGATCATACACCCCGACGACCTGGTGCAGATCCAGGAACGCAACAGCCGCAGTATGGAAGAAGCGAACCGGCCGGAGCATCGGGACCAACCCATGGTGCTGGATTTCCGGTACCGGATGCGGCATGCCAACGGCTCGTACCGCTGGTTCCATACCTACGGAACCGTTTTCGACCGCAACAGCGCCGGTGAGGTGGAACACGTGCTGAACATTTCCCTGGATACGACCGAACAAATGCAGGCCAGTGAAAAGATCCAGGAGCAGGAGCATTTCATCCAGCAGATCGCCGACGCATCTCCTACCATCCTTTACCTGTATGATGTGCCCGCACAGGGGTTCGTGTATGTCAACCGCGAGATCTTTTTTGTGCTGGGTTATACCCCGGAAGAAATCGTGGACCTGGCCCGGGAAGCCAATGGGCTGCTGTATCACCCGGACGATTACCACCTGCTGCCGGAACGGGAAAACAGCGGTAAGGTATTCCAGCAGGCAGACTCCATGATCCAGTATGAATGCCGGATGCGCAATAAGGACAATGAATGGCGATGGTTCCTGGTGCGGGAGATCGCTTTCAAAACCGCTGAAGACGGCACCATTCAGCAGATCCTCGGAGCAGCGCTCGATATCGACCGGCGCAAGGAAATGGAACGGAAACTGCTCCAGAATTCCTTTCAGCTTGAGCAATCCAATGCCAGCCTGGAAGAATTTGCTTATGTCGCTTCCCACGACCTGAAAGAGCCCCTGCGCAAGATTTCAACCTTCGGAGACCGGCTCGTGGCGCTCCAGGGCGAGCACCTCGCCCCCGAGGGGAAAATGTACCTGAAGAAGATCGTGGATGCCTCGCAGCGCATGCAGGTAATGATCAACGACCTCCTGTCCATTTCCATGATCTCGGGCGACCGGTCGTTCCGCTCCTACAGCCTGCAAACGATACTGGAAGAAACCCTTCAGACCCTTGAATACAAGATCGAGCAAAAGAACGCGCGCGTGGAAGCGGACCCGCTGCCGGAAGTCCATATCATCCCCTCTCAATTCCGCCAGCTGTTCCAGAACCTGCTCAGCAATTCCCTGAAGTTTGTCCGGGAAAATGTACAGCCGCTGATCACCATCCGCCACACCGTTATCGGGGGGGCCGCAGTCGAGCAATACGGGCTGGCCCGCGACCGTAAATACCATAAGATCGAATTTTCCGATAACGGCATCGGCTTTGAAAACGAATACGCAGGAAAGATCTTTGCGATCTTCCAGCGATTGCATGGCCGCAGTGAATATGAAGGCACCGGCATCGGCCTGGCCATCTGCAAGAAGATCGTGGAGCACCACGGCGGCTATATCTATGCGGCCGGTTTGCCCGATGAAGGC
>DATAGL010000178.1:0-2695 GCA_036263755.1 Chitinophagaceae bacterium
CCACCCGGGACGAGGAAGAAACCTTCACCACGCCCGGCGTGTACAAGGTGCTGCTCATCGCCACCAACAAGGCGAAAGGCTGCGCCGATACCGCATCGGCCACCATTACCGTGCGCTACGTAAATGCCGCCTTTACCTTTAATGCTTCCTATATCAGCAACTCCGCCTGCCCGCCCGTGCTGGTGCAGTTCAACAGTACTTCCTCCAATGCCACCCGCATTACCTGGGACCTCGGCGACGGCACGGTGCTGCACAATCACTGGAATCCCAGCCACGTATATACGAAGCCCGGACGCTACCGCGTCACCGTGCGTACCTACAGCGACAACGGCACGGAATACACAACGGTGGATTCCCTGGACATCAAGGCCGGGCCTGAAGCAAAGCTGCAGGCCAGCACCCTGCAGAGCTGCACGGCGCAGACCGTAACGCTGCGCGCCGCGGTGAAAGGGGGTTTGCCGGCCCACTGGGACTTTGGCGACGGCACGGTGCGGCCCCTCACCGACACTTTTGCGGTGCATACCTATGCCCGTGCCGGCAATTATACGCCGCGCCTCCTGCTGCAGGACGACGAAGGCTGCCCTGCTTCGGTAACCCTGGAGCGGAAGGTGGTGATCGACTCCCTTGCCGTTCGCCTGGCCGCCCTGCCGGCCACGATCTGCGCGCCCCGGCAGCTGAGCTTTGCCGCTGATGTGCAGCATACCGGCGCCGGCCAGCCCGGCCAGGAACTCTCCTATCACTGGGATTTCGGAACCGGTAAGGCCGGGGACACTTCGGCCCTGGTGGCTCCTGCCTTTACCTACCCGCAGCCGGGTAACTATACCATCCGCCTCACCGTGCGCTCCAGTGCCGGCTGCGTACGCAAAGTACAGCATGCCGTAACGGCCTTCCAGGGCCTGGGCGGCCGCATTGATGGTCCTGCGGAGATCTGCCAGGACGGCACCGCCCGGTTCACCGGAGCCACCCAGCTGCCCGGCAGTCCCGAGTGGACCTGGGTCTTTGCGGATGGCACCACCTTCAAAGGACGCGAGACACCGGTAAAAACCTATTCCGAAGCCGGCGCCTTTCCCCTGACGCTGGTGGTGGATAATAAGGGCTGCGTGGATTCCATCCCCGCCCTGCTCACCGTGCATCCAAAGCCGCAGGTTACCCTGCCGGCAGCGGCCCACCTTTGCCTGGGCAGCCGTTTGCCCCTCACGGCCACCGGCGCCGACCGCTACAGCTGGTCGCCGGCAGTTGGTCTTTCCGCTGCATCGGGTGCTACGGTCACCGCTTCCCCGACGGTAAGCACCGAGTACACTGTCCTGGGCACCAGTGCTTTTGGCTGTACCCATTCGGCTTCTGTCCGGGTGAATGTAGTGGCGCCCCAGGCGGTACAGGTCACGGGCGATACCAGTCTTTGCGCCGGCAGCAGCGTTACGCTGCGGGCTTCCGGTGCAACGGCCTACCGTTGGATCGGCAGCACGGCCGGTCTGTCGGGCACGGCAGGGCCGGACCCCGTGGCCCGGCCTGCCGCCACTACGCTTTACCAGGTGGTGGGCACCGATGCGCACCAGTGCTTCTTTGATACGGCTTCGGTGCGCGTGGTCGTTCACCCGCTGCCCGTAGTGGATGCCGGTCCCGGTGCGGAGCTCTTTTCCGGCGAGCCTTACCTCATGAAACCCACCGGCAGCACCGATATCATTCAATGGAACTGGTCGCCCGCCACGTACCTCAGCTGCACGGGCTGTATCGCCCCGGAGGTAAAGCCGGCCGAAAGCACGACCTACCGGCTGACGGTGAAAAATGCGGCCGGCTGCGAAGCGTCGGATACGCTATCGGTAAAGCTGCTTTGCGGCGAAAACCGGGTGCACATTCCCAATGCCATATCGCCCAACGGCGATGGCAAGAACGACCTGTTTTACATCAGTGCCCAGGGCATCCGCAAAGTGCACCACCTGCGCATCTACAACCGCTGGGGCGAGCTGGTGTTCCGGAAGGCGGACTTCATCCCCGGCGACCGCAGCGCTGCCTGGGACGGCAAGCACAAAGGGATGCCCCTGCCCGCCGGCTCGTATGTGTACATCGCGGAGCTGAGCTGCAACGAAACGAAGTTCTCGGTGAAGGGAACAGTTACGCTGGTGTACTGAGGCATACGTATGTACGTTTACGAATGAACCGTAATCACATGGGCAGGATCCGGATGCCCACCAGCATTCCCGGCGTACCCCCGGTTTCAATTGCACCCGGCATGCCGGAATAACTCGTACGAAGAATTCAGAATAACGGAAGTTTATTTCCATTCATATGACACCCGATTCAAACATTTACCAAAGCAGGGATTTTCTGAACAAGCTGGCCGCATTCCTGCAGCCCCTGTTGGGAAGCCACGGCTTCCGGTTCGAATCCGAATACGAGGCCATTTCTTCCGGAGGACCTTTCGCCAATGGATATTTCATCCATGAGCAAATCCGGATCGGCCTGATCTACCGGCAGGACCGGCTGGGATGCGTGATCTATGAAGGAAAAGGAAGAAACCTTACACACGGCGAAATGTTCAAAGCACTGGGTAAAGAAAAAGAGCAAAAGCTGTTGTACGATGCCAACCGGTTTTCTTCGTATACGCACAGCGAAAGTGGGGTTTACATGGCTCTTTGGTCAGATCTGGAAACAGTGATCCTTCCCTTCCTGGAGCATACACCTGCTGAAGGGATCG
>DATAGL010000179.1:0-2872 GCA_036263755.1 Chitinophagaceae bacterium
CATATGCAATACCGATCCCAATGTCTAAAGCTGATCACCTAAGCTACGGCCTTGGCAAGCATTGGCAATTGGACCTTCTGTCCTTTCATCAGGACGTTGAACAAGGACCCGAGGAGTATCCCTGTGAACACTTCCAAGGGATGCTCCAACACTTTCTTGTTGTCCACGCTCCCTTTCTCATTGCGCAATTCCCCCTCGATGAACGAAAGGGTGGGGTCTTTACTTCCTCCTATCCCTGAAAGAAGAGCGATCACCCTTTGCGCATAGCTGGCTATGGTATCGATCAACTCAATGGGGCCCATCACACTTCGATCCTCATTGCTCCAATGGGACTGCAGGTCCTTGGCATTGATCGAAGTGATGAACCCCTGGAATTCCGCCAAGATATCCCAGAGGCCTATAGGCTCCATTTCCTTCATGACCTTCAAGGTCCTCTGCAGGTCAGGGGCACCAAGGTCCTTTGCCTTCATATTCTTTGAGTTCCCATAATGGAACTGGATCGACCAGCCTATTGAACGCGTCTCCTTGTCGGCGCTGTTCTTCAGCTCAAAGCGGACCCCGCTGCCGAACCGCAGGCCTTTGATGGCCATCCAAAAGCTTCGGCTCCAAGGGTATTTAGCGCCTTGGTTATCCGGGATGCTGGATACGGCCAATTCCGAACTCAGTTGCAATCTGTCCTGCACTTGGTCCGGCAGTTTCACCTTCCCTACCTTCACTTCTTGCATGGCCTGGGCGATGTAGAAGGTCAGCAGTGGCGGTACCGCATTACCGATCATCTTGATCTTATTGTTATAGGAACTACCGAAGTATTGATAATTGATCGGGAAGGACTGCAAGACCCCACGTTCCCTTACGGTCAACCTGCGGACATTGCCCAGAGCGTCCTCGATCACGATGCTTTCCCGCGACACCCGGGTACAGACCGCTGTGATGGTGCGGGAAGGCCGGTCCAGGCGATCTGGGAAACTCATCAAGTTATAGACCGGGTGGTGGGATTTTGTCTCCTGATTGATCCTTCGTTCCTCGGCAGAGAGATGGGCCTCCAGGATATGGTCCGTCAATTGCTCCCTTTGGAGCTGGATCCCATAGATAGGGTCCACGACCGGATCACCTTCCAAGGCCTTCAGGACCTCACCCAAAGTGTGCTTAGTTATCTTTTTCTTGTAGGATTCCAACAGGTCGAAGGGCAATCGTCCTGCGATCATCCGTTTGCGGTCTTGGGGCACGCCGAAGTCCGAGGCCTTCAGTATTCTGATGTCCCCAAATAAGTAAGCGAATCGTTCCAAAGGACCGGCCTTTAGTTGTTGCTTCAGGATCGTGGCGACCCTGGGAACATTCTCCATCGCCCAATAGATGGGTTGTAGGTGTTCCACTACTTCCAGGAACTTATAGATATCGATGAGCCCATCGGCAATGTCCCCTTTCCCGCCCCGATTGGACAGGGAGAATTGGGTGCAAGGGGGGCTCCCGACCACATAATCGATCGAACCAGGGAGAGGCAGCTCGCTCAAGCTCAAGGTCCGGATATCCACTTCCTTATGAGCTGTATTGAAATTCTTGTTGTGGGTACGATTGGCATCCTTCCACCACTCATAAGAGGCCAATACAGGCACCCCGGCCATCTTGAAGCCGAGGGTCCACCCGCCAATCCCACTATATAGATCGATCGCTACCTTTTCCTTCTTCATACCCATTATTTTTTTTTACGCACTTGCTTGACCTTTTCCGCTGAGGTTGCCAATATTCCCTCATAATTTTCCTCACCGGCCAAAATAGAGGCGATCTCATCACTCAAATATATCTCTTTGATCTTTGCTTCAGGGATTTGGAACAGGCAAGAGAGCCGCCCAATGATGAATGCTGCTTTTTTTCGTGGGTACCGATTCTCATTCTCGATCTTGCTCAAGATCGAAACGTCCATGTCCAGCTCATGGGCCAACTTGCGCTGTGGCCAATCGGCCTTCTCTCGAAGTTCTCGGACAAAGGAGCCAAAACTGGTCATGGCCCAAAGTTAGATCATAATCGTAGTGTTGACACTTTTTGTCAAGTCACATTTTTTCCACACCCAACCATGAAAGCACAGGTCCAAGCGCCTGATTGACATCTTTCTTGATGGCACATTCCCAGACCACAAATACTTTCCAACCGGCCTCCTTAAGGAGCGACTCCTTTTCTTTGTCCCGCTGTACGTTGCGGGCAAACTTTGCTTGCCAAAAAGAAGCGTTCGATCTAGGTATGGACAACTGGCAAGTAGGGCAACGGTGCCAGTAACAGCCATGGATGAAGATCGCGACCTTTCTGCCGACAAATGCAATGTCCGGTCGACCTGCCACTTTCTTGAAGTGTAACCGGTATCCTGTATGTCCCTTTTCACGTAAGGCCTTACGGAAGGCCCGTTCTGGTCGGGTGTCCTTCGCTTTGATCGCACTCATCACTTTGGAAACGGTTGAGGAGGAAGGATTTGGGGAACGATTATCCCTTTTGTATGGTCGCATTACATCAACAGTTTTTGCTTCCCGATGCCAATCAAAACAAGCGGCGTAGGGTTACCTAGGCCGCGAGAAATACGAAGAAGTAGCTTTTTCATATTCGTATGTGTAGGTCCATACTTTGATGTATACATCATATTTACGGTCTTTGCAATAGCGTGATCTTTGGGCAGCTTAAGGAATGTATCTATTTTATCTTTCGCGTTTTGTGAAAGCTGTACACCATTTAAGACCAAAAGATCAGCATCAAATGGATAAATTGATAAAAGAAACTCTTGAAAAACATTTTTCAATTCAATTTGTAAATCTGTGCCTCTTGTGATAATTATCCCAACGCTTAATTCACCTATCTGATGTAGCTTTCTAAAGTTCTCAAGGTCCCT
>DATAGL010000180.1:0-1858 GCA_036263755.1 Chitinophagaceae bacterium
ACTTGCCGGCCTAAATAATCCGAACAAATGAGGAATGGGATGCTGGTCCTGCTGTGTGGGTTCTTCCTGGTGCACTGCGCCCGCGGGCCTTATGCCGGGGCCAACCGCTCGTATAAAAAACAGGCAAAGGCACTGGCCAGGGAACTGCGGCAAAACCCGGCGCACCAGACCCTCTCCACCGCACCTGAATGGGTGGGCACCACCAATTTCAACCTGCGCAGGCCCAATATCGTGGTCCTTCATCATACGGCGCAGAACAGCTGTGCCCAGACCCTGCGCACCTTTACACTGCCCCGCACGCAGGTCAGCGCCCATTACGTGATCTGCCGCGACGGAACGGTGCACCATATGCTCAACGACTACCTGCGTGCCTGGCACGGCGGGGTCGGACGCTGGGGCAACATTACCGATGTCAATTCATCATCTATCGGGATAGAGCTGGACAATAACGGCTTCGAGCCTTTCCCCGAAAGCCAGGTCAACAGCCTGCTGCAGCTGCTCGATACCCTGAAGCGGAAGTACGCCATCCCGGCCGCGAACTTTATCGGGCATGCCGACATTGCGCCTACGCGCAAGAACGACCCGAACGTGCTGTTTCCCTGGAAGAACCTGGCCGACCGGGGTTTCGGTTACTGGTGGAGCGATACGACCGGACTGGAAGTACCTCCTTCTTTTGAGACCCGTGCCGCCCTCCGCCTGATCGGCTATGACGTGCAGGACAGTGCGGCCGCTACGGCAGCCTTCCGCCGCAAGTACCTGCAACGCGAAGGAAAGGATACCCTCCGTCCAGAGGAGCGGAAGGTGCTGTTCAGCCTCTACCGGCGCTATTACTGACCCGGCTTTTGCTGCGGGTTGTTCCGGCGGGCCGCTGTATCATAGGTGGAGCTCTGACCGGAAGCGGAATCAGGGTTGTAGGCGTTGTTGTTGGAGGTAGGTGTGGAATCGGCGCCGGTGGCCACCATGCCCGGGTTGCCGTAGGCATTGGTATTGTTCGAGGAGTCGGTGATCTCAGACATATCTTCCCGGCGGCCGTCTCCGGTTTCAGGGTTGCTTCCGCAGGCGGCAAAGCCGGCCATTACCAGCACGATCAGTATCTTTTTCATGGTTCTGTTGTTTATCCGTTCTACATCCCTGCTTCAATTACTCTGCCACGTTGCCGCCCGCCCGGCAGCAGCCCTGCGGGCTTTTACGGTACCCCGCGTCCGAAATTGTGTTATCTTAGAGGTACGTACTGAAACACATTCCTATGAAAGTATTTTTACTCAGTCTGTTCTTTGCACTTTTTTGCGGAGGGGCGATGGCCCAATCCCCGGCGGGCAGCCTGCCTCCGGGCACCTACGAGATCAAGGCCGCCAGCGGCTGGAACCGTGGGGACATCCTTCTTGTGGATGAAAAGCACTACCGCGTGGGCAACAGTTCCGAAACGGGCGAATACAAGTACAGCGCCACCGCCCAGCGCATCTTTTTCCTTTCCGGCACGCTCAAAGGCCTGTACGCCAAAACGGAAACTGCCAACGGCGCACCTGTCATCATCTTTCCCGCCTCCGAAAACAAACGCCTCGGGTATGAGCTTCCGGCGGATCTGTATGGGTATTTCAAGAAGAAGAACTGAGGAATGCAGGCGTTCAACAGTTTACAGGTTCACAAGTTTACAAGTTGATAGCTCATTGAAAGGAGCAGACAGCCAGCAAACAACAGGTGAACAGGTAAACTCGTGAACTCGTAAACACGTAAACCGGAGCAGTCCGAAGACCCTCCCGACCTTCTCCCACCACGCTGGCAATCTTTTTGCATCCTTACCGGAAAGCGGAATTATGAACGTCAAGCGTTTGTTTGGTATTATCCTCACGGTATTGGG
>DATAGL010000181.1:0-5722 GCA_036263755.1 Chitinophagaceae bacterium
TGGAGGGCTGGTCCTGCAGCAGCGATTCGCTGACATTGCACCAGTGCGAAGCATCCAGCGTGAGGCGCAGGTCCGGCTTCTGCTCCAGGTACCGGCGGCCGGCCGGAGCGGAATAGAGGAGCCGCGAACGGTGGGTTTCATGGCAGACCGGTATCCCCGTGCGCCGGGCCAGTTCGGTGGTATGATCGATAAAAGCTTCGTTCTCTTCAAAAGAAAAATAATCCTTCCCCGAATGGCAGTTGAGGTACAGGGGCTTCTGCACCGTATTGCCCGCCGCCGCTTCCGTCATGCGCCGGAAATGATCGAGGTGCTCGCGGAATACCGACTGGTAGCCCCCGCAAAGAAAGCCGACTTCCAGATTGTATTTTTTTAGCAGGGAAAACAGCTCGTCCTGGTCCTTTTTTTCCATCGGCCACCAGATCTCGATGCCGTCGTAGCCTTCTTTTCTGACCTGCGCACAATAGGCATCGAGGCTTCCGGCATAGCCCCAGTTCGTGGCCAGCACTTTCAGGGAAAAGGAGGAGGGTTGATTCATTACAAAGGGTTCTGCCACGGCCCACCGGTCGAGCGCGGACAGCAGCAAAGCCGTTGCGGCGGAGGCCGTTTGTTTGATAAAGGTTCTGCGGTGCGGAAGCATGTACGGTTCGGTTTATAGATCGGGTTGGCGGTTTGCGTAAAAAGATCCGGGGTCAGGCCAGCACGTCCTGAATCACTTTACCGTGTACATCGGTCAGGCGGAACGGCCGTCCCTGGAAGTTGTAGGTAAACTGCTCGTGGTCGAAGCCCAGTTGGTGGAGCAGCGTAGCCTGTATGTCGAAGGGGGTGACTTTACCACTGATGCTGCTGTAGCCGATTTCATCGGTTTCCCCATACGTGTGTCCCTTGCGGATGCCGCCGCCGGCCATCCAGATGGTGAAGGCTTCGGTATGGTGGTCGCGGCCCTTGAACGGGTTGGGTTTTCCTTCCCGGTTTTCCATCATTGGCGTCCGCCCGAATTCACCGCCCCACACCACCAGGGTATCTTCCAGCAGCCCTCTTTGTTTCAGGTCGAGGATGAGGGCCGTGACGGCCTTGTCGGTCTGGCGGCATTTGTTGATCAGCCCCACGTCAATGGCCAGGTTGGCATCGGTGCCGTGGCTGTCCCAGCCCCAGTCGAACAGCTGAACGAAGCGCACGCCTTTTTCCACCAGTTTCCGGGCCAGCAGCACATTGTTGGCAAAGCAGGCCTTCCCGGGCTGGGTGCCGTACATATCGTGGATGTACTGGGGTTCATTCTTAATGTCCATGACCTCGGGCACCGAGATCTGCATTTTATACGCCATTTCATACTGCGCGATCCGCGACAGGATCTCGGGATCCTGGTACTCCCCGTATTCCTGCTCGTTCACCTGGTTGATGGCATCGATGGAAGCCTTGCGGAGGTCGCGGTCCATGCCTTCGGGGTTGTTGATGAACAGCACCGGGTCGCCCTCGCTGCGGCACTGTACGCCCTGGTACACCGAAGGCAGGAAGCCACTGCCCCACACGCTCTTTCCCGCATCGGGAAAAGTGCCCCCGGAGGTCAGCACCACGAAGCCGGGCAGGTTCTGGTTTTCGGTGCCCAGTCCGTACGTCACCCAGGAGCCGATGCTGGGGCGGCCAAGCCGGGCGCCGCCGGTATGCATCAGGAGCTGGGCGGGCGCATGGTTAAACTGGTCGGTGGTAACGGCTTTTAAAAAAGAAATCTCGTCGGCCACGGCAGGCAGGTGCGGCAGATAGTTGGATATCCAGGCTCCGCTCTGTCCGTGCTGCGCAAACCGGGCCTGCGGACCGAGCATCTTCGGCACGCCGCGGATAAAGGCAAAGCGCTTGCCTTCCAGCAGGGAAGGCGGGCAATCCTGGCCGTCCAGCTGGTGCAGGGCGGGCTTGTAATCAAACAGCTCCAGCTGCGAGGGCGCCCCGGCCATGTGGAGGTAGATGACGCTCTTGGCCCTTCCCGGGAAATGGGACAGCTTCGGGGCCAGCGGGTGCGCCGGGTCGAACGGAACTTCCGAACCTCCGGCGGTGCCGCCGCCGGGGCCGCAGGAAGGGAGCAGGGAACCCAGTGCAAGGGAACCAAAGCCAAAGGCGCATTCCTTCAGGAAATGCCTCCGGGTATGGTGGCGGGCGATCCGGCTTTCGGCCTCTTTGAGGAGGCGCTGGTTGTGCAATTCTTTTTGTGTCATATAGCTGCGGCACCTTCCTTCGTGCCGGTATTTCGCTCAGGTTTTGGGTCGTGGGCCGGAGCCGGGACCATCAGTTTTTGGTGATCACTTCATCCAGGTTCAGCAGCGCATTGGCCACCACCACCAGGGCTGCTTCATCGGCGGGGTCGGCAGCCGTTCCCGTTCCGGTCATCGCCCTCGCCTGCTGCGGGTTTGCCCGGTACGTGCGGAGGGCCTTCCCATACAATCCTTTCAGGATGTTCAGCCGGGCTTCGGTGAGGGGTCTGCCGGCCGCGCGCCGGTAGCCGTAGCCGATCCGGCGCGCCAGGTCCGGCCCCTGCTGTTGCATCCGCCCGGCCAGCGCGCGGGCAGCTTCCAGGTACACCGAATCATTCAGGGTCACCAGAGCCTGCAGGGGCGTGTTGGTGCGGATGCGCCGGGGCATGCATACTTCCCTTCCCACCCCGTCGAAGGTGATCATGGAAGGATAGGCGGCCGTGCGTTTCCAGTACGTATAGAGCGCCCTCCGGTACTGGTCTTCGCCTTCGCTTTTTTTCCAGGACTGGCCGTTCCAGGGCGAATTCCAGATACCGTCCGGCTGCCAGGGCATGACGCTGGGACCGTACATTTTTTTCTGCAGCAGGCCGCTCACCGCCAGGGCCTGGTCGCGCACCTGCTCGGCCGACAGCCGGATCCGCGGACCACGGGCGTAGTACTTGTTGAAGGGGTCCTTGTCCAGCACTTCCTTGCGCACTTTCGAATCCTGCCGGTAAGCGGCGGAAAGCACCATTTCCTTCACCAGTTTTTTGATGCTCCATTTATGGGTATGCATGAACCGGTACGACAGGTAATCCAGCAGCTCCTTATGCGTGGGCTCGGCGCCCTGCGTGCCCATGTCCTCGAGGGTTTCCACCAGCCCGGTGCCGAACAGTTGCTCCCATAAGCGGTTGACCATCGTACGGGCAGTGAGCGGGTTGCGGGTATCGGTCATCCAGCGGGCGAGGCCCAGCCGGTTCTTCGGGGCGCCGGCGGGCAGGGGATTCAGGGAGGCGGGCAGCCCGGCTTCCACCTCCTGCCCTTTCACCAGCCAGTTGCCACGATCGAATACAAAGGATTTGCGCGCCATGTAAGCGGGATTGTCCAGCATGACCGGCGTGGTAGGAACTTCTTTCTGCAGCAGCTCCCAGAAGTCTTTCTGTACCTGCTCATAACCCGGCAGGCCCTTTCCCGGGAGGGGACGCGTGAAATAAAACCAGTCGAACATGATCCCGCTTTCGTCCCGGCTTTTCAGCGCCGGATTGGAATAGGTGAAATAAAGATCGTGTGTGCCCTGCCCTTCCGGAAGGTCGATCTGCATCAGCTTCCAGGACCAGCCGTTGGTATGCGGCGGTACGAGCGCGGTGAGCACAGGCCCGTCGGTGCGGTCGAGCCGGACCGTCCAGGTACCGCCGGGGGCAAAGGTCATGTACCGGACCAGCAGCCGGTTCCGGCCCTCCAGGTGAACGCCTTTCATCCGGGCGCTGGAGGGACTGCGCATGGCCAGCCATTTGGTATCGCTCAGTTCACAATTCGTAAAGGAGTCGGTGGTGAGGGAGTTATAGGCCGGCTGCCAGGTACGCAGGAACCCGTCGGCTTCTTTTGCGGCGGCGCCAAACCCTTTTTCCTCTAGCCAGCTTACTATAGCAGCCCGCTTCACCACATCGGCCGAGTCGTAATGGCGCAACAGCGGGTAATCGGCATAGGTATCCTCGTCGCGGGTATTGTTGAAGAAGGCGAGGAAGCGGTAATAATCTTCGTGCTTAAAGGGATCGTAGGGATGACTGTGGCACTGCACGCAGGCAAAGGTGGTGCCGAGCAGGCCTTCCCAGGTGGCGCTCACCCGGTCCATCACCGCCGCCGTCCGGAACTCCTCGTTGTCGGTCCCGCCCTCATCGTTGGTCATGGTGTTGCGGTGAAAGGCCGTGGCAATAAGCTGTTCGTCGGTGGCACCGGGCAGCAGGTCGCCGGCCAGCTGCTCGGTCAGGAACCGGTCGTACGGCTTGTCGGCGTTAAAGGCATGAATGAGCCAGTCGCGGTAGCGCCAGATGCTCCGGGAATCATCCCGTTCATAGCCCTTCGTATCGGCATACCGGGCAAGGTCCAGCCAGAGCGCCGTCCACCGTTCGCCGTATTGCGGGGAAGCCAGCAGGGTATCCACGAGGGCTTCATAAGCCCCCGGGCGGGGATCGGCCAGGAACCGCTGCGCCAGGGCCTCATCGGGCGGCAGGCCGGTGAGGTCCAGGCTGACGCGGCGCAGCAGCGTGGCTTTATCCGCCTCCGGCGATGGCCTGAGCTCCAATGCCTGCAGCTTATCCCAAATGAAGTAATCAATGTCGTTGCGTACCCAGTCCAGCTTCGGGGCCGGGAGGAGCCCGAAAAAGGAAGCCTGCGGCTTGGGCACTTCCGTGGCTTTGACCGGTACGTAGGCCCAGTGCTCGCCCCAGGGAGCGCCCTGGTCGATCCATTCGGTCAGAAGGGTAATTTCCTCTTCGGTCAGCGGCTCGCTTTTGTAGGGCATCCGTTCCTCGGGATCGTTGTGGTGCAGGCGGCGGATCATTTCGCTGGCCCCGGCATCGCCCGGGATGATGGCCGGCCTGCCGGATTCGGTAGGTGCCAGTGCCTCGTCGCGGAACAGCAGGCTGAAGCCGCCCTGCTTTTTCACGCCCCCGTGGCAGGTAATGCATTTCTTGTTGAGCAGGGGCTTCACCTGGGCGCTGAAGTCCACGGCCTGCCGGCGGCTGCTGAACACGAAGAGGCCAACGGCAGCAGCCAGAAGCACGGGGATCACTATTATCTTTCGGAAGCGCAATCGGGGCATGTGGTCGGGTTTGGGTGCCGGGCGGATAAGTTACGGAAAAAGGACGGAAACGCAGTCCTGCACCTACCTGAATAAGGCGGCCGCTGTTATTGAACCGGTACTTCTTTTTCCCAGCCGGTATCCTTCAGGGCCGGGTCGTTTTCCTTTTTGAGGAAATCGGCGTTGGACAGGGGCTCGGCGGTCCACTGCAGCAGCGCCTCATCAGGCACCACCTGCACCGGCTCTTTCCAGGAAACGGAGGTTTCGTTATAGGCCGTGTTCGATTGTGCATTGTAACAGGAGATAACCGACCAGCGCGGATGGTCCGACAGGTTGGCTTCCGAGCGGTGCAGCAGGTTGCTGTGGAAAAAGAGGGCATCGCCCGGCTGCAGCTCCACGTACACCAATTCCATCGTCTGCAGGGCATTGTTCACCATCGTCATATCGGCGCCCACCTGCTCCCCGGCAAAACCGTGGTTGACCCGGCCCATCTTGTGCGAGCCGCGGATCACCTGCAGGCAGCCGTTTTCCGGGCTAGCCGGCGTCAGCGCCACCATCACCGACAGCAGCTGGTCGGGAAACAGGAACTGGTTCTTGTACCAGTACCCGTAATCCTGGTGCCATTCCCAGGCACCCCCCACCTTCGGCTCTTTCTGCATCAGCTTGGAGTGAAAATGGCAGACCGGCGCCTCGCTGTCCATCA
>DATAGL010000182.1:0-7975 GCA_036263755.1 Chitinophagaceae bacterium
CCCTACTTTCGCTGCCGCAATGATGATCGTAAAACATACCAAACGCACAAAGAAACACATCCTGAACCGGGAAGGTGCGTAACGTTTTGTATGTACAAGATAGTAACAGGCCTTCCCTAGCGGGAAGGCTTTTTTTTTAAAATCAAAAAGAAAAACAAACAATGAAAGTTGCTGTTGTCGGCGCAACCGGCCTGGTAGGTACCAAAATGTTGCAAGTACTGGAAGAGCGTAATTTTCCGGTAGACGAACTGATCCCCGTTGCCTCTGAACGTTCCGTGGGAAAGGAAGTGACCTTCAAGGGCAAGGCCTACAAGGTGGTGAGCATGGAGGACGGCATTGCCGCCCGCCCGCAGCTGGCCCTGTTTTCGGCCGGCGGCAGCACTTCGCTGGAATGGGCGCCCCGGTTTGCCGAAGCCGGCATCACCGTGGTGGATAATTCCTCGGCCTGGCGGATGGACCCAGCCAAGCCCCTGGTGGTTCCGGAAGTAAATGCCGGCGTGCTGACCGCTGCCGACAAGATCATCGCCAACCCCAACTGCTCCACCATCCAGATGGTGGTGGCCCTGAAGCCCCTGCACGACCGGTACCGGATCAGGCGCATCGTGGTATCCACGTACCAGAGCGTGACCGGCACGGGCAAGAAGGCCGTGGACCAGCTCATGGGCGAGCGCAGCAAGGCCATTGCCGGCGAGGAAGCTTCCTACGACATGGCGTATAAATATCCCATCGACCTCAACGTGATCCCGCAGATCGATGTCTTCCTCGACAACGGCTACACGAAAGAGGAAATGAAGATGGTGAACGAAACCCGGAAGATCATGGGCGACGACTCCATCCGGGTAACGTCTACCACCGTGCGCATTCCCGTGATCGGCGGCCACAGCGAAAGCATCAACCTCGAATTCGAGCAGGATTTCGAGCTCGACGAAGTGAAGCGCCTGCTGAGCGAAGCGCCCGGCGTGGTGGTGCAGGACGAGCCCGGGCAGCAGCAGTACCCCATGCCGCTGTGGGCCCATGAGCGCGACGAGGTGTTTGTAGGCCGCATCCGCCGCGACGAAAGCCAGCCCAATTCCCTGAACCTCTGGTGCGTGTCGGACAACCTGCGCAAGGGTGCCGCGACGAATGCCGTGCAGATTGCGGAGTACCTTTCCGCAAAAGGGTTACTCTGAGTAGTTCCATAGTTCACCAGTTCACGAGTTCACCAGTTGGACGGAAGCCTTTTCCGCCCAACTGGTGAACTTTTCGTTTTTAACCGATCAACGGTTCAACTTGTAAACTCGTGAACCTGTGAACTCGTAAACTCGTAAACTGGTCAACTCCTCATCGCTGCCGCTGACGCAGGAACGCCGCCGCGGCTTCCCGGCCCTTGCTGCGCAGGAGGGCTACTTCGGTGGCGGATAAACGGCGCACGCGGGGACCGATGCGGGCGTCGGAGATGGATACGGTGCGTTCCCAGTCGGCCGCCGTAAGCGACTGCCGGTTCAGGTTTTCCAGTACGATGGTATAAAAGGCCCCGATATAGGAGCGCAGGTCGGTAACCGGCGCCGGAACCAGGGTGGGATGGATGCTGTCCTGCATGATCTGTTCCTCGGTGTCGATGCGGAAGCCGACCGTATGGGCATTGGCCGGTGCTCCGGGTGTTCCCGGGTGGTACCGGGCGCTGTCGAAAAGGTGTATGGGAAAGTTGCCCGTGAAGCCACCATCCACCAGTACTTCCAGACCTTCCTTCTTTTTCGGGTGCCGTACGATGCGTCCGGCCGCGTCCATAAAGAGCGGTTCAAAATACAGCGGGATGCTCATGGAGATCCGCACGGCATCGAGTACCCGCATATCGGGATAGGTTTCGTGGGAAAAGACCAGTAGGCGCTGCCGCGTAAGTGAAGTGCCGGTCACGTACAGGTGGCGGAAGCCCCGGTCCACGAGCTGCCGGAAGGTAAGGTCGGCCGTGCCGGCCTTGGCCCGGATGAGGGCGCCCAGCCATTCCTCGAACCGCCGGCCTTTGTACCACCCGAAATGCCGCTGCAGCCGGGTAAGCCCGCCCACCAGCGGAAATCCTCCGTCGTTGAACCGGTGATAGGGCGTTTGCTGCACGAGCCGGGCCAGCTCTCCGGAAGAATACCCCAATGCCACTGCCAGCGCCGTGACCGCCCCGGCGGAAGTGCCGCCCACGCGCTTCACCTGCTGCAGCAGCCCCGCTTCTTCAAAAACCTCCAGGGCGCCGCTGTAGGCGATGCCGCGGATGCCGGCTCCCTCAAACACCAGGTTGTCCACCGGGAGCGGCTGGGCGCCGGCCTGTCCGAAGCAGATCATGCAGAAAAGAAGGAAACGCATGGAAAGTTGAATAGTTGACAAGTTCACAAGTTTACAGGTTTACGGTGGAAAGAGAAACCAGTAACCATCAATCAACTTGTGAACTTGTAAACTGATCAACTGATCAACTCATTCCACCGTCCGGTTGATAAACTGCAGCATAGGCTGCAGGGCGGTGAAAGCGACCACGGTCTTTTTATGGAGCGCGGCGGTGAGGAGGTCTTCATCGGCCACCGGGGTTTCGGCGATAAAGCATTTGAGCTTAAGGTAGGGGAGGGCGGGATGGTCCTTTTCGTATCCTTTGGGCGCTGTGGCCAGCCGGATGTCGTCGTGCTGGTACAGGTCGCCGTATACGGAGCGGAACTTCTTCTCGGCCAGCAGGCCGCGGAACTCGTCCCAGCAGTAATCGATCTCCTGCCGTACAGCCTTTACCCGCGCGGGCTCCGGCATCCAGAGGCCGCCGCCGATAAAGGAAGCGCCCGGCTCCAGGTGGAAATAATAACCGGCCAGGGCCGATTTCCGTCCGCCGGCCTTGATCGAGGCCCCGAAATTGGTTTTGTACGGCGATTTGTCTTTGGAGAAGCGTACATCGCGGTTGATGCGGAACAGGCAGCTGCGGGCGGTCTGGCCGGCAATGGAAGGGTCCGTTTTTTCCAGGGCATCCATCACCAGCTGAATAAAATTCTGGAAGTCGATCCGTGCCGCTTCATACTGGACCCGGTGGGCGTCAAACCAGGGCTTGTTGTTGTTCTTCTTCAGCTGCTTCAGAAAGGTCAGCGTTTGGGGCTCTAACATGCGGTGAAATTACCGGAAAAAGGCTCAGGGTGGACGGGTATGCCGGCTCCGGCCGGAAGGCTTCACGCAAAGACGCAAAGGAGCGCAAAGCCGCAGTTGATGATTGCTGGATAAGGGATGTTTCCTGTCAACCGATCAACCATTCAACTGATCAACTAACTCCCAATTCCCAATTCCAAATCTCCCTACCGCACCCTTGCCCAGTTCTCCCCGCTCTTGATCCGGTACATTGTCATTTCGGAGACGGCGTATTTATCGGCGAGCTGCTTGATGGTGAACCGGCGGTTCTTGTCGTTGAGCACGTCCTTGATGCGCTTTACCTGGGTGGCGGTCAGCTTCAGCCCCACGGTCTTGTTGGCCTGCCGCTTTTTGTAGGCGATCTTGGCCGGGCTGTACTGCTGGTGCTCGATCATTTCCTCCAGGGTGGCCCATTTCAGGTTCTTTACGGAGTTGTCCAGCTTGTCGTGGTTCTTATGAATAACATACCGGTGCTTCAGCGAAGGGCGTTCCAGGAACAGCTTGGCCAGTTCCCGGTGGATGTAGAGCGTTCCCTTTTTACCCGGCCGGTGCAGGTTCAGGGTGCGGTATCCCGTGGTGAGGGATCCGCTGAGGATCTTACCGTCGGCCAGGATGTCTTCTTTATAGGAGGCAATACGGCCCTGGGAGGAAAGGGCGTAGCGATTGCGTAAGTCCCTGCTGCCACTGAAGCGCATCGGCTTCCAAACTTCACCCGCTAGCTTTTTTATCATAACTGATTCGCTTTTGTACCTGCCGGTGCGTGCGGGCCGGCAGGGGTCCTCTTCTCTACCTAAAATTTCGTGCCTGTTGCTACGCGTTGCGGATCAATTGCAAAAAATCATTTTCCGAAAGGATGCGAACCGATGTGATCTTTTTGGCCTTTTCCAGTTTGCTGCCGGCATCTTCGCCTACCACCAGGTAATTGAGCTTGCTGCTGACGCCCGACACCAGCTTTCCGCCGGCCTTTTCCACCAGCTCCTCGGCCTCGCTGCGTTTCAGTTGGGTCAAAGTGCCCGTGAACAGGAACGTTAGTCCTTCGAGGCTGCCGCCGGAAGCCAGCTGTTTGCGGTCATTCGTCAACGAAAGACCCAGCGACTCCAGTTTCTTTAACATATCGATGTTGTCGTCGTTGCGGAAGAACTGCACCACGCTGCCGGCTACTTTGGGGCCTACGTCCTCCAGGTTTTGTAGAGCTTCTTCGTCAAACTGCTGCAGCTCCAGCAGGTGACCCACCGCATGCGCCAGGGTTTTAGCCATGGTCTCGCCCACGAAGCGGATGCCCAAGGCGAAGATGAGCCGGTGCAGGGGCTGCGCCTTCGAGCCTTCGATGGCCGACCGCAGGTTCTCGATCGATTTTTTGCCGAAGCCTTCCATGCCTTCGAGCGCGGTGAAGTCGAGCTCGTACACGCCGGGAATGGTGGTAAGCAGTCCCAGGTTATAAAACTTTTTAATATTGGCCTCGCCCAGTCCGCGGATGTCCATTGCATCCTTGGAGGCGAAGTGCATCAGCCGTTCCAGGACCTGGGCCGAGCAGTTGATGTTGGTGCAGCGCCAGGCAGCCTCTTCCTCGGCGCGGTACAGCTCGTCGCCGCAGGCCGGGCAGTGAGTGGGGAAAAGGATCGGCTGTTCGGTACCGTTACGCAGCTCGTGCATCGCCTTCACGATATAGGGAATCACGTCGCCGGCCCGCTCCACCAGCACGGTATCGCCGATGCGCAGGTCTTTTTCCCTGATGACATCCTCGTTGAACAGCGAAACCGAGGACACCGTCACGCCGCCGATGGCTACCGGTTCGATCTTGGCCACCGGGCCGATATTGCCCGTGCGGCCCACCTGGTACTCCACGCGCAGGAGCTTGGAAGTGGCCTGCCGGGCCTTGAACTTATAGGCAATGGCCCAGCGCGGGTGGTGGGTGGTCATGCCCAGCCGCTCGTGCAGCTCGAAGGCGTTCACCTTGATCACCATGCCGTCGATCTCGTAGGGCAGGTCGTCGCGGCCGGCCTCAAAGGCGTTGCAGTAGTCGATCACTGCCTGGATGCCCTTCAGCACGCGCTTTTCCTTTTCGGGGCTGCGGAAGCCCAGGTTCCAGAGCAGTTCCAGGGAAGCGGAGTGAGTGAGGGGCTCGCGGGGCTCCGCGCCTTCGGTGGTATAATAGGAGATCTGGTAGGTAAAGGTTTCCAGCTTGCGGCGGCGCACTTCCAGGGGGTCTTTGATGCGCAGGGTGCCGGCCGCCGCATTGCGCGGGTTGGCCAGGGGCGGGGTACCCTGCTCGGCCAGCTGCCGGTTAAAGGCCACGAAGTTGTCCTTATTGATCAGCACCTCGCCGCGGATCTCTACCGTATGCAGGCCGTAGTCGGAAAAGCGGGCCGTGAGCGGGATGGTGCGGATCTGCCGGATGTTGGGCGTGATGTCGTCGCCGCGCACCCCGTCGCCGCGGGTGGCGCCGCGCACCAGCCTGTCGCCTTCATACACGAGGGAAATGGAGGCGCCGTCGAACTTGGGTTCCACACAGTATTCCACTTCCGTGAGCCCGGTGGCCTCGCGGATGCGCTTGTCGAACAGCAGCAGGTCGTCGCTGTTGTAGGAGTTGTCCAGCGACAGCATCGGCACGAGGTGCTGCACCGTCGGGAATTCCTTCGTCAGTCCCTGACCTACCCGCTGCGTGGGCGAGTCGGGTACGATGAGGTCGGGGTTTTCGGTTTCGATGGCTTCCAGCCCCTTGTACAGCGTGTCGTATTCAAAGTCGGAAACGAGGGGGTCGTTCTGTATGTAGTAGCGGTACTCATGGAAGCGCAGCACTTCGCGCAACTCGTCTACAATATCCGGCTTCAGGCCCCCGTTCCGGGCGGCGTCCAGCAGGCGGAGCGTCCGCTCCTGCAATTCTTTGGTTCGGTCGGTCATAATGTTCTTAGGGTGTAAATGTAGGGATTGTGAATGGGTCAATGGGTCAATGGGTGAATACTTAAGGGACTGGGTGAACAGGTGAATGGGTCAATAGGTGAATGGGTGAATTTTTTAGGGGAATAGGTGTGGAGGGTGAATAACTGGATTTTCCGGGTGTAGTCCACCGGCCGGGAACTGTAAGGATGGTCCATACCGTTTTCTGAGATCGCTCGTGCAGGAAGCACAGGATGATCCGAAGCGAACATATTCACCTTCCCACCCATTCACTTAAGTATTCACCCATTGACCCATTGACCGATTCACTCTGAAAAAAGGTCAATGTGTTTCAAGTACACTTTGTATATTCGAATCCTAAAGAACTGCCATGAAGCGATTGCTGCTCCTTACCCTGGCCCTGGGCGCCGGCCTTTTGCTGCGTGCCCAGCTGCTGACCTGGTCGCCGCCCTTTCCCCGGGAAGCCGACCCCGCGCAGAACCTCGTGCTCACCCTCGACGCCACCAAAGGCAATACCGGCCTGCTCCACCATACCCCCGGCGACGTATACGTGCACATCGGCGTCATCACCAATAAAAGCGCCAACGGCAACGACTGGAAATACGTCAAATGGACCAACTTCAATGCGCCGGGCGAAGTGGTGAAGGCCACCTCCCTGGGCAATAATAAATGGCAATACACCATTGCCGGCTCCCTGCGCTCTTTTTTCGGCATCACCGACGGCACCGAAACCATCCAGAAGATCGCCCTGCTGTTCCGCAGCGGCAACGGCGCCAAAAAGCAGGCGAACCGGGACGGCAGCGATATGTACCTGCCCGTATACGGCGCCGGTCCCGCGGTGCGGTTCCTGGAGCCCGGTATCCAGCCCCAGTACCGGCCCACCGCCGAACAGCCGTCCGTGCCCACCGGTACCTTTACCGGAAAGGCCCTGGTCAGCGGCCCGGCCGATTTTACATTTTACCTCAACGGACAGCCGGTGTATACGGAGGCCGGCGTTACCGACACCGCCACCTGGAGCTACACGCTGCCTTCCGACGGCATCTACCAGCTGGTGGCCGAAGCGTCGTATAACGGTACGGTGCGCCGCGATACCCTGAACCTGGCTGCCGGCAACCTCACTTCCCCCGTGGCGGCCCTGCCGGCCGGCGCGCGCGACGGCATCAACTACCAGCCCGGCGATACCTCCGCCCTCCTGGTGCTCCATGCCCCGGGGAAAAACCTGGTGGCAGTTGTGGGCGATTTCAACGGCTGGGCCGAGCGTGCATCCGATATTATGTACAAAACGCCCGACGGGCAGAAGTTCTGGGTGCGCCTTACCGGCCTCACCCCCGGTACCGAGTACGCCTACCAGTACAAGGTGGACAACAGCCTGTTCATCGCCGACCCCTATACCGAAAAGGTACTGGATCCCGGTGCAGACGGCGGCATCCCTTCCACCACTTACCCGGGCCTGAAGCCCTATCCCACCGGCAAGGCTTCAGGCATCGTGAGCGTGCTGCAGACCGGCGCTCCCGTCTATACCTGGGGGACAACGGGCTACACCCGCCCCGACAAGCGCGGGCTGATCATCTACGAGCTGCTGGTGCGCGATTTCCTGGCGGCGCACGACTGGAACACGGTGCGGGATACGCTGGGCTACCTGAAGCGGCTCGGCGTGAACGCCATCGAGCTGATGCCGTTCAACGAATTCGAGCACAACAACAGCTGGGGCTACAACTCCTCCTTTTATTTTGCCCCCGATAAATATTACGGACCCGCGCAGACGCTGAAGCGGTTCATCGATTCCTGCCATGCCCATGGAATAGCCGTGATCATGGACCTGGCCCTGAACCACCAGTTCGGCCAGTCGCCCCTGGTGCAGCTGTACTGGGACGCTGCCAACAACCGGCCGGCGGCCAACTCACCCTGGTTCAACCCCGTGGCAAAGCACCCTTTCAATGTAGGCTACGATATG
>DATAGL010000183.1:0-8521 GCA_036263755.1 Chitinophagaceae bacterium
AAACCACCGGGTTGTGACAGCTGTATGTCAGCAGCAAATTCGAATTTTTTATTTTTTTTCAGGCCTCAGGAAGTTGATCTGTTGAATAGTTGAAAAGTGGATAAAAGACTTTAGGTAAGGCCCGTGTGTGAAGGCTGCTGCCGGCCTGGAACTTATGCCGGTGATAGAGTGATGGGCCTGTAGTTTCGTAGTGGTAGTGAACCGGTCAGGCTTACAGGGCCGCTTCCGTCAGGTTTCGGAAAAAACCCGCGCCGCCGAAGAGCATCAGTATTTCAGTGTAATCGTGTTTTGCACTCCGGGCTGCACATAAACGGAGTCACGTATATGCGCCTGTGTTTGATCCGGATACCCGGCTGTAAGGTGCACCTGGACCATGCGGTTGGCGGCGGTGGTCAGGTCCACATAGGCGGGAAGGGGCGGAACCAGGCCGCCGGGATGAAGGGTAAAGTCGGCGGAACCATAGGCATGACTCAGGCTGAGGTATTCCACCGGAGCGGCTCCGGAGCCGTCCAGCACTACCCGCAAGCGGCCGGCCGGCAATAAGGGAATTTTGAGGTCATGATACTTGTTCGGGGAGCGGTTGATGGGGTCCATCATTAAATATTCGGATGCGTCAAAGTGAACATAAGTAGGAGGTATCAGGGCCACCACCTGCAGGTCATTCACCGGGTTGTTCCGGATCTCGTCCTTCAGCTTGACCGGTATCCGGAATTCTCCTTTCTCATTGGTAACAGCTGTAGCCAGTTCCGTGCGGGTGGAGGTTGGGTTATGCATCCAGCTGACCCGGACGGTGACCCCGCCAATTCCGGAAGGATCGGAAGGATCGGATCCGTCATATACGGTACCGGTAATCGTTACTTTTTCACATTCGCAAAGGCGCTCGCAGGAGCCCAAGATGGTCAACAGCAGGATAGAAAGCAAAAGCAGTCGCATAGAAGTGTTTTGGTGTTGGTGCGCCGGTGCCGCCCCAAATGGGAACAGGATCGCCACGATACTGAATATAAGAATTTTCTGCTTTGTTGCCGCCCTAATGCAGGGAATGGTTTCTGCCGGTTCCTGGTCGGATATACCGGAATTAACGGGCCAACCGGTCTGCGGCACCGTTGCCGGATGCTTTGGTTCTGCTCCCTGCCTCCATCAGCAGCACCGTGCCCACACCCAGCGTATACGCCAGCAGGTCGATCCATTCAAACCCCGAACCCAGGACCAGATGGGCCAGTGTTGAATGCTGCAGTCCGATCACTTCAATAAAATGAAAATACTGCAGGATCTCCACCACAAAAGCGGTAGCCAGCACGAAAAGGGCCACCGGTATTACAGACGCCCGGAGAAAGGCTCGGATAAAGCAGTACAAAAAAATAACGACCAGGTAATCACCGACGTAGGGACGCACGAAGGCGTCGCGCAGGTACAAGCCGATATATGCCTCAATCAGAAACAGGAGCAGGGCCAGGAAAAAATACGGTTTGCGGAAGGTGAACATGGGCAGTCAGGGATTGTGCTCAGGGAGCCGGGTTCCGGCCCGCTTTTTTCCGGCGAAGAATGTAATGATGTTCCGTGCTGTTCGACTCCGTCACGGCATAAGCCAGGTGCAGCTCGTAGCCGAAGCGGTCCATAAAGTTCAGGGCATCGATCCGGGAATGAAAGAGGAGTTCCTCGCCCTTCCCGTCCTTTACCCGCCCGTACCGGTTGCCGTCCAGCAGCTTTGTTTCCTGGCCGATGTCGAGCACCAGCCGCAGTTTGGTGGTCAGCGGCCGCACGTCCACCGTCATGTCAATGTACTCCATATCCAGGTCTTTGAGGGGCACGCCGTTTACCGATTGTGCGCGGGCACCGGCAGTGAACAGGCAGGCCAGCAGTGCGGGTATCCATTGCTTCATAAAGCGCGTTTAGTTTCCTGAAGAAAGAAAAAATTCGGGCAACCAAAACGTTAAAATGAATCTGAACCCCGCCGGCCATAAACCCCGCTGTTGCTACCGTTACATTTTCTTTTTTTCGATCCGCTCATGCGCCTTCAGGTATTCTGACAGCGCCGCCGACCCGTACCACTGGTACAGTTCCGCGGCCAGCAGTTCTTCCTTCACGGCCGGATCGGCAGCCAGCAACGCCTGTGCTTCCTCCAGGGTCTTAACATTGAGGATGAAGATACCGCGGTAAGCCTTTTCATTTTTCTTCAGGGGGCCGGCCACCACCAGTTTTCCTTCGGCGGCCAGGCGGCCGATGTTGGCCATGTGTCCCCGGAACAGGCTGTCGGTCACTTCCTTTTTGTCGATCTGCCGCGGCCCGGTTTTGAGCAGCACCAGCACATAGGCCTTCATGCCGTAATCGTCGCCGCCCAGGCGTTCCGCCAGCGCTTTGTCGTAATTGGGGTTGTCGGACTGCGCCCGGCCGCAAAGGGCAAGCAGCATAAAGGATAAAAGCAAAGCAGCGTATTTCATATGCAATAAATGAAGGGGTGGATCAGCAATGGACGGCGGACAGGGTAACGGGCACGCCCCCGCGCAGGGTGTTGTGGATCTCGGCAATGCGTTCGACATACTGAACGAGGTCGTGCACGGCTTCGGGTGTTTCGCCCGGCGCCGTGACCTTGGTGGAATATGTAATGCCGGATGCCGGCTCGCCTTCACCGCCGAACGCGCCGGATACCGTTACCGCCACCAATTCGATGCTCATCCCGCGTTTGGCGGCCTCACGGTAGATATCGTTGCAGCAGCAGGTGGCCAGGGCAAGGAACAGCAGTTCACCTCCATTGACCGAGGAGCCTTTGCCATCCGGCTTGCCCGGGATGGAAAGGGTTTTTGCGTGTTCGTTGGTGGATACCTCCAGCTCGTTCTGCTGGCGGCTGTTCCGGATCGTGGCGGTGATCTGCATGAACGGAAAGGTAATAAAATACGGTACAGGACCGGCCTCAGGCTTTTGCTTTCTTTCCTGCCGTGCTTTTTTTAGTTGCATTGGCCCTGGCTTCATTTTCCGCTACCCGGAACCGTACGATACGCCGGATCAGGTCGAGCGGAAGGGGCTCATCAAGCGGGAACTGCACCGAACCTTTGCCGCCTTTGTAGCGGGAGAGCTCTTCGTCAAAAGCAGTATGGCCCGATGGAGTAGAATAAAAACCGATATGGTTTTTAAACGCAGCAAAATGAACGAGGTTGCGGTGGTGGATAAAGGTCGGCATGCCATACCGGATGTCTTCGGTGGCTGCCGGTGCTTCCTGGCGGATGGCGGTTCGAACCGCTTCCAGCTTTTCCCGGATGTCCCCGGAAAAGGAAGCAATGTATGCCTCTACGGAGGCGGGTTTGGCGGATTCCATCAGCAGTGGTTTTGTGTGCCCGAACCGGGCTTCCTCCAAAATACATCCATTTGTCCGTAATTGCCAGGGGGTAAAGGGAACGATGGCGAAAGATGCTCTTTCGCCAGGAAATTTGCCGCAAAAGCACCGGGCGGAGGGTAAAATAAGCCACAGCCAGAGCCGTGGCTGCGCCAGTATGCTTCTTGAAACTTCCGGCTTTCCAGGGCTTCCTCCCGGGGACCCGCAAAATCTTTGTGCCATCGCTGCCGGGTTGATCCGTTGACCAGTTGAATGGTTGATAAGCGGGAAGCTGCGGGCAAAAAAGCCATGATAGAAATAACCTGTCCTTTCCAAATCTGTAGGCACTTACCAAACCACAAACTCCAAACCCCAGACTCAAACCTCCTGCCTTAAAATCTCCAGCGGTGGCCGCTGCAGCACGGAACGGATGTTGAACAGGCCAATGACTACCGTGAGCAGGCAAACGGACAGGAACACGATTGCAACGGGCAGCAGGGGCGGCGTAAAGGCCGTTTCAAAAGTATACCGGGCCAGCGCCCATCCGGCGCCGCCGGCCAGCAGGATGCCCGTGGCGGCGGCCAGCAGGCCCAGGAAAAAGTATTCGAGCGCCGTGATGGCAAAGATCTGCCGGCGGTTGGCGCCCAGGGTGCGCAGCAGAACGCTTTCCTGGATGCGCTGGTACTTGGAGATCAGCACGGAGGCAATGAGCACCACCAGTCCCGTAATGATACTGAAGGCTGCCATGAAGCGGACCACAAAGCCGATCTTGTCCAGGATCTCGTCCAGCACCGAGAGCACGAGGCCCAGGTCGATGATCGAAACGTTGGGGAACTGCCGGACCACGCTCTGCTGGAAACGCACGGAGGTTTCCGTATTCGGAACATGCGTGAGCAGCACATGGAACTGCGGCGCCTCTTCCAGCACGCCTTTGGGAAACACCACCAGGAAGTTGGTCTGGATCCGGTTCCAGTCCACGGTGCGCAGGCTTCCCACGATCGTGGGTATGATGGATCCCTGCACGTTAAAGGTAAGCGTATCGCCCAGCCCGATGCCGTTGCGTTCCGCAAAGCGCTGCTCCAGCGATACCGGCACGGGCGCCGAAGCATTTGCATACGTACCGGTCCATTTCCCTTCATCAATCTTTTCCGAAGCCGTCAGCGAGTCGCGGAAGGTGACACGGTATTCCCGGCTGAACACCCAGCGCTGCATCGGCAGGGTAGTGTCTTCCTGCAGGTCGGTACCCGTGATGTCGTTGATCCGCTCCAGCCGCATATTCACAATGGGCACCGTATTGGTGGCGGGCAGTCCCGCCCGGCGTGCAAGCGACAGCACCGAGTCGCGCTGTCCGCTCTGGATGTCGAACAGCACCATGTTGGGCTGGTTACCGCTGGCCGAAAGGGTTACCCGGTTAAGGAGGATCGACTGCAGGAAAATCAGCGTGCAGATAAAGGCGGTGCCGAGGCCGATGGCCACGATCAGGATCCGCGTCTGGTTGTGGGGACGGTACAGGTTGGCCAGCCCCTGGCGCCAGAGATAGCTCCAGGAAACAGGAAAGAACCGCCGCACGGCCCAGGTGAGGAGGGCGGCGATGGCGGTCAGGATGCCAAAGGCCACGAGCACGCCGGCAGTGAATACGGCCGCCTCGCTCCATTCGCCCAGCTGCAGGCGCGTGAAGCCCAGGATAAAGGCGAGGATCAGTGCGTATACGAGCCAGCGGGCACCGTCTTTCCAGTGGCCGGCCGGCTGTACGGAAACGCGGAGGGTATGCAGCGGGGAGATCTTCCGCACCGCTACCAGCGGCAGCAGGGCGAACAGCACGGAGATGACCACGCCCAGTCCGATGCCCTGCAGGATGGCCGGCACCGAGGGCACGGCTTCGATGGTCAGGGGCAGGAAGTCCTGCAGCACCCGCGGCAGCGCCTGCTGGATGAGCAGGCCCAGGCCGGCGCCCAATACCGACCCGATGAGCCCGATGCCGGCGATCTGGATGAGGTAGATGAGAAAGGTTTGCCGGGCCGAGGCGCCCAGGCAGCGCAGCACGGCTACCGCGCCGATCTTCTCACGCATGTAAATATGGATGGCGCTGGCCACGCCGATGCAGCCGAGGAGCAGGGCCATAAATCCCACCAGCGACAGGAATTCCGTCAGGTCGCGGAAGGAGCGGGCCGTGTCTTCTTTCTGGCTTTCGATCGTATCGTAATTCAGCCCTTCATTTTCTAATTGCTTCCCGATGGAGGATACCAGTTTGCCGGCTTCGATGTTTTTGTGCAGCAGGTAAAAAAACTGGTAGCTGATGCGGCTGCCTTTCTGCTCCAGGCCGGTGGCGGCGAGCTCGGCCAGCGGAATGTACACGATGGGAGAGATGGAAGCATTCAGGCCGGTCTGTCCCGGCGCGCTGTTGAGCACCCCGGCAATCACGAAGGTGCGGGTGCCCAGGCGCACCGAGTCACCCGTCTGCACACCGTACTGCAGCATCAGGGTCTTGTCCACCAGTGCCTGCCGGCCGCGGCGGAACGACCGGGCGGCGGATGCCGGCACCGTTTCCAGCTCGCCGTAGTAGGGGTAGGCCCCCCCGAGCGCCCGCACCTGCACGAGCCGGGTGCCGTTGTTTTTAGGGAACAGGACCATCGAAGCAAAAGAACGCTGTTCGGAACGGGCGCCGGGAATGGATCCCACCAGTCGCTGGCCTTCCGGGGACAGGGCCCGGTTGGCACTGACCTCCAGGTCGGCACCGATCAGGCTGGCCGCCTGGCGGTCCACTTCACTCCGCAGGTTGTCGCCCAGCGAATAAATGGCCACCAGGGCCGCAATGCCCAGGATAATGGAGGAAATAAACAGCAGCAACCTTGAGCGGTTGCGGCGGCTGTCGCGCCAGGCCATCAGCAGGAGCCAGGAGAAGTTCAAGGTTTGTGGTTTATCGTTTGTGGTTTGTTGTTTATAGTGGGCAGCACTTACTCATCCAATTGCACATCTGCACACCTGCACATCTGCATATTTGCACATCTGCCCTCACACCGCCGCATGCATCCGTTCATCATCGATGAGCCGGCCGTTGCGCATCCGCACCACGCGTTCGGTACGGGCGGCGAGCTCATTGTCGTGCGTCACCAGCACGAGGGTGGTGCCGGCATCGCGGTTGAGTTCGAACAGCAGGTGCACGATCTTGTCGGAAGTTTCGGCGTCGAGGTTGCCCGTGGGCTCATCGGCAAAAAGGATCCGGGGCCGGTTGGAAAAGGCGCGGGCCAGCGATACGCGCTGCTGCTCCCCGCCGGAAAGCTGGGCCGGGTAATGATGGCCGCGGTCGGCCAGTCCCACCTTGTCCAGCAGCTCCTGGGCACGGCGGCGGATGCCTTTTTCGCCCCGCAGTTCCATCGGCACCATTACGTTTTCAAGGGCCGTGAGCGTCGGCAGCAGCTGGAAGTTCTGGAAGATAAAGCCTACATGCTGGTTGCGTACGGCCGCCCGCTGGTCTTCGTTCAGCCGGTCGAGGGTAATGCCGTGGAGCACCACCGAGCCGGAAGAGGCCCGGTCCAGCCCGGCGCAAAGGCCCAGCAGAGTGGTCTTGCCGCTGCCCGACGGACCGATGATGGAGAGGGTGGCGCCGCTGCGCACCGAGAAAGCAACGTTGTCCAGCACCGTAAGGACGCGGCCTGCGCTTTCATAGGTTTTACTGACATTCCGTATATCGAGGATCGTTTCCATGCTGTTTCGTTATTTTGCCGGTAAGGACAGGGCCCGGCCGTTTCCGGGCGGTGCCTAAAAATAGGGCATTCGGGCCGGTCTGCCGTTCATCAGGTATGGGCGGAGGCCTGTCCTGACCAAAGGAGCGGACATTATGAAACAAATTAACTTTTTACTCGGATTTATCGGGGCCCTGGTGCTGACGGTTTCCTGCAACAACGGCGGCAAGGCAGAACAGCCGGCGGCCACGAAAGACAGCGCGGGGGCTTCCGCGCCGGCCGCAAAAGAAAAGACGATCCTTTTTTTCGGCAACAGCCTGACGGCCGGCTACGGCCTCGATCCTTCGCAGGCGTTCCCGGCCCTCATCCAGCGGAGGATCGATTCGCTGGGGCTTCCTTATAACGTAGTGAATGCCGGTGTTTCGGGGGAAACCTCGTCCGGCGGCAACAGCCGGGTGGGCTGGATCCTGAAGCAGCCGGTGGATGTGTTCGTACTGGAGCTGGGGGCCAACGACGGCCTGCGCGGCGTGCCGGTGGCGGAAACCCGTAAGAACCTGCAGGCCATCATCGACCAGGTGAGGGCCAAATACCCGCAGGCCCGGCTGGTGCTGGCCGGTATGCAGGTACCGCCCAATATGGGTGCCGATTATGCTGCGGCCTTCCGCGACCTGTACCCCGGCCTTGCCGAAGCCAACAACATGGCGCTGATCCCTTTCCTGCTGCAGGGCGTGGGTGGCGAACGAAAGCTCAACCTCGAAGATGGCATCCATCCCACGGCCGAAGGCCATAAGATCGTGGCGGAGAATGTGTGGAGCGTGCTGAAGGGCGTGTTGTAGTTTGTGGTTTGTGGTTTGTGGTTTGGGGTTGGATTACGAGATTTTGATTTCGCGCAGAGCTAAGGAGGAAAGGAGGACGCAGAGAAAAGTCTCCTTAGCTCTTTTTCTCCTTAGCTCTGCGCGAAACCAATCTCTAAATCCAATCGGGTGCATCCCTTTACAATCGGGCTAATCCGCGGTTTCATGATTCAGTAACGTACTGCTAACAATAGCATAACAACCCCTGCCTACTTTGTGCCGGGTTTTCCATCCGAACCACAAACCACAAACCCATGCGCCTGCTCTTCCTGCTTTTCCTTCCCTTCCTCTGCGCGGCGCAGCAGAAAGCCGTTTTTATTATTGCAGACGGGATCCCGGCCGATGTGCTGGAAAAGCACCCGGCTCCCTGCATCCGGAAGTTACGGACGGATGGCGCCTATTCCCGGGCGTACGTGGGCGGCCAAAAGGGCGGGGTCACCCAATCGCCGACCATTTCGGCCGTGGGCTACAACAGCCTGCTCACCGGAACCTGGGCCAACAAGCACAATGTCTGGGACAATGGCATCGACTCACCGAACTACAGCTACCCAACCATCTTCCGCCTCTTGAAGGAACAATTCCCGCAAAAGAAAATGGGGATTTTTTCTACCTGGACCGACAACCGCACCCGGCTGGCCGGAGAAGGTCTTGCACAGGCAGGCGGGCTGCGCTTCGAC
>DATAGL010000184.1:0-2344 GCA_036263755.1 Chitinophagaceae bacterium
GGAAAGTAGTATTTGTAGTATTGGTAGTATTTGTGGTAATGGTAGAAACAATATTTCAAATACCACCAGTACTACGAATACCACAAGTACTACCAATACTACAAATACCACTAATACTACTCCCCTCAATAAACAGCTAAAAAACGCAAGGGAATGAAACTCAGAAAAGCAACACGACAGAAAGCAAAGATCCGCCTCGGCCTCTCGGCGGTGAGCGGCGGCGGCAAGACCTATTCGGCCCTGCTGATCGCTCATGGCATCTGCAGCGACTGGAGCAAGATCGCCATCATCGATTCGGAGAACAGCAGCGCGGACCTGTACGCTCACCTGGGCGATTACAATGTGCTGCCGCTGACGGCTCCCTTCGCCCCCGAAAAATACATCGAGGCCATCCGCGAATGCGAAAAGGCCGGCATGGAAGTGATCATCGTCGATTCCATCACCCACGAGTGGGACGGAAAAGGCGGTTGCCTGGAGATCGTGGAAAGCCTGGGCGGCAAATACCAGGACTGGGCCAAGGTGACCCCGCGCCACCAGGCCTTTATCGAATCCATCATCCACAGTACGGCCCACGTGATCACGACCGTCCGGCGCAAGCAGGACTACGAGATGATCAAGGACGGCAACGGCAAAGTGAAGGTGGAGAAGGGCGGACTGAAAGAAATCACCCGCGAGGGGTTTGAATACGAGCTGACGATCAACCTGGAGCTCGACACGAAGCACAACGCCACCCCGAGCAAGGACCGTACGGGCCTGTTCATGGGTAAGCCGGCCTTCGTGCCTTCAGAAGAAACCGGCCGGATGATCCGCCAGTGGTGCGAGCAGGGGGAAGAAGCCTTCGCCGTGCAGCCCGGTACCGAATGGCACCAGCGCGTAGAGCAGTGCAACAGCCAGAAAGAGCTCGTGGAACTCTACAACCGCTTCAAGTCGGATGTGGATGTGAACCCGCTCCTCCAGCAACTGATCGCCAACCGCAGAAACCAGATCAATGGCAAAGCAACTATTGCAGCCTGACGGGCTGCCGCAGATAAAAGAAGGCCTGGGCAAGAAAGAAATTTCGGACCTGGCCCATGCGTCAGTGGACTCGGTACTGGAGCACGGCAACGTGTTCCGGATCGCCGAGGCACTGGCCGCCATGGAAGAATTCGTGAAGCAGGTACGGAAGGACGAGCGCTTCGTGGACGTCCTCCGCGACGAGCTGCTG
The DNA here is from genome assembly GCA_036263755.1 of Chitinophagaceae bacterium. Taxonomy (GTDB): domain Bacteria; phylum Bacteroidota; class Bacteroidia; order Chitinophagales; family Chitinophagaceae; genus Flavisolibacter. The sequence continues at coordinate 1,205 of DATAGL010000184.1, forward strand.
AAGCATCACGGCCAGCTGAAGACCCCTTCGGGGGCGAAGCTGGAAGTGTGCGAGGCCGGCGTTTCGTACGACTATGCGCATGATGCTTCCTGGCGGTTCCTGACCGGGCAGATCGCCCGGCTGACCGAAGAGCGGAAAGCCCTCGAGGAAAAGCTCCGGAAGGTGGCCCCCGGCAAAATGGCCGTGGACCCGGAAACCGGGGAGATCCTCGAAGGACCCCGCAAAACATCCAAATCTACTTACCGCATAACCCTAGCGCGATGAAACACCTGTTTGAAGAATGTGTGGAGATTGTACGCAGCCTGGCCGGCCACGAGTACCTCTACTTCGATACTTCGGTGGAAGTGAAAACCTCCCCGCATTCCTACCCGTTTTCGGCTTGGGGCGTATGTGTGTCCCCGGACAGCCGGCTGTACGTGATGGACAGCGGCCAGGAGTGGCACGAAGTAGAACCGGAGAGCGATTCCTCGGGCCTGGTCATCGGCAGCCTGTACCAGCGCCTGCGCCTGATGCGCACGCGCTACGCCAAAGCCAGCTAAAAAAGAAAGGAACCAAAAAATGAGTGTACGCAGTAATTTATTCCCCATAGAGCAGCCGGCGCCGAAGCAGCGGCCCCGGAGAGCACCGAAGCGGCATGCTTCGCTGGAGTACGGGCTCATCACCAACCTGGTGCTGCAGCAGTACCAGCATGGGGAGGACATCGATTTCGACCTGCTGCTGTCCATACCGCTGGCCGAGCGCATTCCGGCGCTCACCGGCGAGTTCGGCAAGCGCCGCATGCACGGGCTGCTGGTGACGATCCTGCGCGAGTTCGTGCAGGCCGTTCCGCTGCCGCGTGCCCGCAAACTGAACGATACCCGCATCTCCGTCTGCGCCTGTGACCTGATGGTCACCGCACACGAAGACCAGCTGAGCATGGAAGACCTGATCCTGTTTTTCGAGCGGGCCAAGCGGGGCCTGTACGGCCCGATCAAAAAAGTGCTGACGCACTCGCTGATCAACGAGCTGCTTGCCCGCTTCCGCGCCGACCGCCATGCCGCCTATATGAAGATCAAGGAAGCCCGCGAAAGCGAGCTCAAAACCCTGGGCCCCGTGGCCCGTACCGCCGCCGACCCCGCCCCCATCCAGGACCTCTTCGAC